>JAIELO010000014.1 GCA_019752915.1 Burkholderiaceae bacterium | reverse complement strand
TCGCGTGGCACTGTGCAAACTGCTGCTGTCGAAACCGGACATGCTGCTGCTCGACGAACCAACCAATCACCTGGATGCGGAATCGGTCGAATGGCTGGAGCAATTCCTGCTGCGCTTCCCGGGCACCGTGGTCGGTATTACCCACGATCGCTACTTCCTCGACAACGCCGCCGAATGGATTCTGGAGCTGGACCGTGGTCACGGCATTCCATGGAAAGGCAATTACTCTTCGTGGCTGGACCAGAAGTCCAACCGCCTGAAGCAGGAAGAAGCGACGGAATCAGCACGCCAGAAAGCGCTGAACAAGGAGCTGGAATGGTCGCGTCAGAATCCGAAAGCACGTCAGGCCAAATCCAAAGCCCGTCTGGCCCGCTTCAATGAACTGAGCGAATACGAATACCAGAAACGCAACGAGACCCAGGAGATCTTCATTCCGGTGGCCGAGCGTCTGGGTAACGACGTGATCGAATTCAAGAACGTCTCGAAAGCCTTCGGTGACCGCCTGCTAATCGACAACGTCTCGTTCACCATTCCAGCGGGTGCCATCGTCGGCATTATCGGCCCGAATGGTGCCGGTAAATCGACCCTGTTCAAGATGATCGCCGGCCTCGACACGCCAGACAGCGGCGAAGTGGTGATCGGCCAGACCGCCCGCATTTCGCTGGTGGACCAGAGCCGCGATACGCTCAGCGACAACAAATCCGTGTTCGACGACGTCTGCGGCGGCGCCGACATGCTCAGCGTGGGCCGCTTCGACATGCCGTCGCGCGCCTATCTGGGCCGCTTCAACTTCAAAGGTTCCGACCAGCAAAAACTCGTCGGTAACCTGTCCGGCGGTGAGCGTGGCCGTCTGCATCTGGCGAAAACGCTGCTCAAGGGCGGCAACGTCCTGCTGCTCGATGAACCGTCCAACGATCTGGACGTGGAAACCCTGCGTGCACTGGAAGACGCACTGCTGGAATTCGCCGGTTCCGTGATGGTCATTTCCCACGATCGCTGGTTCCTCGACCGCATCGCCACCCACATTCTGGCCTTCGAAGGCAACTCGCAAGTGACCTTCTTTGACGGTAACTATCAGGAATACGAAGCCGACAAGAAGAAACGTCTGGGTGAAGAAGGCGCCAAGCCGAAACGTATCCGTTACAAGCCACTGACTGTGTAAACGCACAAGGCCACCGCAAGGTGGCCTTTTTTTCGTCGGTGTTAGCGCTTAGAAGTTGTAGCGCAGACCGGCAGTGATGGCGCCGTTTTTGCGGCCCAGATCGATGTTGTTCTTGCCGTAGTTTTCGTACTCCAGCGAGACTTTCACGTTTTTGTCGATGGCGTATTCAGCGCCGACCGAAGCGTACAGCGCGCTCTTGTTGTCGCCACCGCTGAAGGCCGCGATACCGCTGGTGCTCACCGCATTGTGGTTGCGCGCTACGCCCAGTTTGCCGAATACGGCAATCTGATCATTGACTGCCCAACTACCTTTACCGGCCAGATAGTAGGAGTGCGCATCGGTCTGAACATGACCGGCGGCGCCGCCGACGGTGTAGTCATAACCTTTCTTGCCGAAGTCGGTGTAACCGCCTTCAATCGCCCAGGTTTTGTCGATGTTGTAGCCGCCGTAGATTTTGCCGGTGGCTTTATCGCCGCTACGGTCAGTGCTGCTGGTAGCGTTCGGGACGTCGAATTTATAGTGGCTTCCCACCACGCCTACACCGACATAAGCGGTGCCGGCTTCATCCGGAGCGGCAAACGCGGAAGCGCTGGCCAGAACAGCAGCAGAGGCAACAAAGGCAGACAGAATTTTTTTCATGATCGTGATCTTTCAGCAAAAAATGTAAGGGACTTGCTTGGGATCGCAGTTCTGTGAAGTGCGATGTAGTCACGATAGCACTGCTGGGCGGGATGATGCGCACCGATTTAGTAAGAAGTGTGACACATTGTAAGCCAAATAAAACTTGGCTCTAGAGTGATTACTCCAAACTTAAATGATGCTTAAGGTGCGCGCAGAATATTCCTGAAAGTCAGGTTGATGCGCTCGCCGCAGGGGCGGGTCTGCTTGTTGATACCGTGCTGCCAGTGCTGCTGCAAGCTGCCAGCCATCAGCAATAGCGCGCCGTCACCCAGCGCCAGTTTGAGCCGCTGGCCAGTGTGCCGGTGTTTCAGGATGAAGGTACGGGAGGCGCCGAAACTGAGCGAAGCGATGGCTGGCTGTGGCCCCAGTTCGGGTTCGTCATCGGCATGGAAACCCATGCTGTCGCGTTCATTGCGGTAGTAGTTCAGCAGCACGCTGTTAAAACGGCGCCCGCTGGCCTGCTCGACTGCCTGCTTGAGCATCAACTGCAAGGGGGTAAACGGTTCGGGATGGAACGTTTTACCGGAGTAGCGGTAACTGGCATCACCATGCCAGGCCATCAGGCGCGGCTGCAGGTGCTGCTTGCCCCAGACCTGAATGGTTTCGGCGCGCCACGCGGTTTCCTCGCGCAGCCGCTGCATGGCAGCGTCGGATGTCAGACTGAGAGGCAGCTGCGGCTGGAACCAGAGTTCGCCATCGATGATGGGAATCTGGCGCAGCCCGTGGTTGGTAGCAAGTTCTTCAGCAAGCTGATCGGCAAATAAGTCCATGCGCTCGATGATAGCGAAATTCCGCCACCACTGTGCGCAAGGACGCAGAGCTTAGCTGCAACTCAGCTGCAGCCCTGCTGACGAGGTTTAAGCGTAGGCTTCTGCCAGACTCATCACGCGTGGCGTGATGGTGATGCCGATGCCGGTGAACAGTGCGGTAATGGCGGCCATATTGGCTTCCATTTCTTCTGCTTTCCAGCCCTGGAACAGGTCGGTACCATCTTTCTGGAAGTGCAGATCGAGCACCTTGCCGCGATCTTTGTGGGTGTAGCCGCCGCTATAGGTATTCTTGAAGCCCATGCTGGCCAGTGCAGCCAGCACTTCGGCCGGTGGATTGTCCGGATCGGTGGCCATGAACACGCCAAAGGTTTTGCCCGGTGGTTTAGCGGCGATATCGACGTCGTAAATCCCTGGCGCTTTTGTTACGGTGGTGCTTTTCAAAAATAACATGGTCTAACCCCTATCCTATTGGCGCGCCGGCTTGCTATTTGATTCTTTAAGAAAACATTCTAGGAGACAAGCTTATTGCTAATTCCCTGATTTGTCGACTAATCCGGCTACTTATTTGTGAATTCGTACCAATAAAACTGCAAAGTTATCACGCCCAGCTGTGCTAGACAGATGACGGCCTTATCAGAAATATACCCGCTTAATCGCTATTTGCAAGCATATCCGCGCCGCCGTGGCATGCCCGCCACCGGCTCACAGGGGCGTACCAGACACGCCACGTTTGCGCTGGGCTAGCTCCGTGGTCGGCGCAATCAATGCCTGATATAGCGCACCACTGGGGGCATCCCAAGCGCTCACGGCTGCCAGCTGGCGCGCCACCGTGGCCATGTCACCGCGCGCAATCGGGCCGCTGAGTGCCGCAGGTGCACCGAGCCGGAATACATTGGCGAGCGACTCACTGGCCAGCGGCTGGGCGATCTGGCGCGCCACCGCTTCCGGAATACCGGCGGCCTGATAGGCACGCAGCGCCGCATCGAGCACGGTGACCAGATAGTTGCTGGCGAACACAGCGGCCGCGTGATACACGGTTTTCGCGGCAGAATCGAGCGGTACCGGCTGCGCACCAATGCTGCCCAGCGCCGGGCTCAGTACAGCCAGTGCTGCGGCGTCGCCCTCGATGCCGCAAAACGTGCCGGCAAAGCTGCCATACACGGCGGCCGGATCGGCAAAGCTGCGGATCGGATGCACGCTGGCGACAGCCGCCCCGGCCTCGCGCGCCGCCTGCAAACGGTCCGAGGCCAGCGCACCACTGCAATGGAACACCACGCTGGCCTGTAGCGGCAAGGCTTGCGCCAGCGCCGCGCAGGCAGCGACGATCTGGTCATCGCCCACTGCCAGCACATGCACATCGGCCGCTGGCAGATCGGCATAGTCAGTTGCCGCGTGGCCGCTGCCGATAAATGCCAGCGCCTGCGCTGCCGAATCGGCCGAG
>JAIELO010000253.1 GCA_019752915.1 Burkholderiaceae bacterium | reverse complement strand
CTAGCTTCGTGTGCACTTTCATCAAACGTCCACACTTATCGACTGTAAATTTTTAAAGAACTTATTCGGTACTGCTTGCTGAGAAGCGTTGTGTTCATCAGCGAAGAGGCAAGATTATGAGGCGTTTCGATTATTTCGTCAACCCTTACTTTCTCTTCTTTTTTCTCTCGTTTTACTGAGCGCTAGGCGCCTTGTTCTGCGAGGGGGCGAACTATAGCAATCGGGTAGTCGTTCTGTCAAACATTATTAATGGCAACATCAACCCGTTTATACAGTTACTCAGCGCACGCGAGGAATACCGCAGCCAGGAGTTAAAGCGCTACGTCGGGCTTCGCCCCCTTAAAGAAGCCAGCGCTATGCGCCGTCTGCTCGTCATCCGGCCTGCGGGGTTAGCAAAATTGCTTTAATGGCAAGCAGCAAGTACTATGGGCGGCTGCGGAGTTAAAAATTAATCAACTCCGTCCCATGTGTGCCAATTCAAATCAGGAGCAATATGCGACCAACTATTATTAACGCTGCCGCGTTCATGACGCTACTATCAGCAGCGATCCCGGCATTGGCCGGACCGGGCTTCGAGCCGGGTGTATATGCCGAAGTCATCGGCGGCCGGACTTCGGTCACCTCAAAATACGCCGCCAACGGCAGCGACCTGTCGCTGGGGGCGGGACTCGGTTACCAGTACACGCCGAACTTTGGCTTCGAAGTCTATACCCGTAGCCTGAGCTTCATCCCGATTGTGGCGCTGGTGTCCCCTGCCGGTTATTACCCCGACCAGCATTCCGGCATAGCCGCCATCGGCACGGTCGGGTTAAACGAGAACGTCAGTCTGTCGGGGCGTGCCGGCGCCGGCCGTACTAGCATGGTGGGAAATCGCCCGAACTTGAGCGACCGCACCGACACCGATGCCGTGCTGGGGCTCGGCGTGCACTATGCATTCACTCGCAACTTCTCGATGAGTCTGGAAGGCACCTATCTGAGCAAGACCGAAGTGTCGATCTACTCCATTGGTGCCCGCTACAAGTTTTAAATAGGCAATCGCTGCATATCTGGATAGAGCTGCGACAGCGTCGTCGACACGATGCGCAAAACCACCGGCTGGATCAGCCTATCCGCTGATTCAGCCGTATCGTCGTTGCGCACACGCCGCCACAAGGCCAGCAGTTCCGTGTCGTGTTGAGCGACATTCCGTTCCACCTCGCTCTGCCAGAATGCCGGCGACTCCCCTTCGATAAATTCCCCACGACCACGGCCGAAATGCGCGACGGCCAGATAACGCAACACGCCAGCCACCACCAGCGTGCGCAGGAAGGCATCGGTAAATTGCATGGTCGCCTGCTTGCGATCGGTGCTGGCATTAAATCCCCAAGCCGCGCCCGCAAACGTCAGCGCACCCACTACGCCACCGAGCAAGGCGCCACCGCCTAGACTGAGGCCACCGGTTAATAGATCGGCGGATAGACCAGTTGCAGCGCCGGAAATCATCGCCCCCAGCAAGCCCGCTTGCGCCTGATCAATCGGCGCGCGCACCGCAAAGTTATCGCGTACACGTGCGTTAATCGTGATTGCCTCGGCAGGATCGAGCTTATGCAGGAGCAGCAAGGCACGGGTCATCTCCAGTGTCTGCTGGTTCAAACGCGTCACCAGCGCAGCCATTGCACGATCCTGGCGTCGTTGCTCGTCATTTTTCCCGATGCCCACCACTTTCAGCGCCGATTTCAGCATGTTTCGGGCTTCGGCTTCGATGGCCTCGTGATCGTGCGCGGCCATTGCCAGCTGTGCGGCCAGCAACTGGGTAGCCTGCTCATAGCGCTGCGTGTTGTTGCTCTCCCAGACTGTCAGCAAGCGCGCATAAGATGCTTGTACCGACGCTCCCAACTGTTTGCCAACTGCCTCGTAAAATACCCGCTCATGAACCCAGCAGCGCGCGAAGGCATCGAGCGCCAAGACATCGCGCACCGCTGGATACTGGCGCAGATAATCGCGCCAACGGTTCTGCTCCGCTTGTTCCTGCACGACCGGGCACGGCGGCCCCATCTGGTTCAATAACACCAGCACCGGCTTGTCCAGCCAGGCGAGGATCTGCATTTCTGCCGGCAGGTATCCGGCATCCTCCGGCGTCTCGGCCGAATTCACCAGATACAGCACCACATCTGCCGAGTCTCTGGCGGCGCGCAACGCCTGCTGACTCAACCAGAACGGGCGGTCGCGATGACGGTCAACAACTTCGCGCAGAAACCAGCCGATCGGATTGCCCGCTTGCCCTATCCGTTTCAGCAGACGCACCGAATCGCCGAAGCCGGGTGTATCCCACAACTGCAAGGTATCGCCTTGCGTGGTCTCGAGTAGCGTATGGGACTCAGCGAAGGTCGTGACATGGGCCGCATCGCGCACTTCGCCAACATCCATGCCCATCAGCGTGCGCGCGAGCGTCGTCTTGCCGTTATTGGTGTGCGAAATCAGCGCTAGCTGAATGGTGGCCGGTTTATCCATGGGACTTCAGTAAGTTCACAAGCTCGGTCTTGACTTGATGGAAGGCGCAAAATTGCTGCCACAACGCGATCCGTTCATCGCGTCGCGTACGGCTTTCTGGCTGGGTGCCCATGCGCTCAAGATAGGCGGATTCATCCAGCAACGCGATGACCTCGCGCGGTGACGCTGCCACCAGATAATCGAGCAATGCGCCGTGGTTCTCTTGCTCCGGCGTGGCCGACAGATTGAACAACACGGCCGTGGTGTCGGCGTGCAGATCGACATCGCTCAAGCTCGATTGCAGTTCTGCGCCGTAGGCAATCGAAGGTCGCAGCATCAACTGACCGCGCTCACCGAATAGTCTGGCGACGAATTGCAGCAAGCCTTTGTGACGGGATTCATCGACGGTAAAGCTATAAGGCAGTACCCGTAGCGTACCACCGGCGGCAATACCAAAATCGCCTCCCAGTTTGCGGAAATAGGGATGCTCCAGATCCAGTGGAAAGCGCTGAGCCCAGCAGTTCGCACGCCAGTTGCCGAATCCAGCAAGCAGTAGTCGCGGCAACACCACTACCAGCAACATGGTGGCGGCGTACAAATGCACCCAGCGTGCTCCGCCTTCAGCCGCCGTGGTTTGCGGAAAGCGCAGTGCGGCTACTTCGGCGAGCGAAAAATCCTGCAGATGGAAAATGGCGACGGCCGGTGCGAACAGTGCGGACAGCAGGCCATGCACCTGACCGGCGTCGAGAAAGGTGCTTTCCCAGCCAGCCGCATATTGCGAAAAAAGGCCGCGCAGATAAAGTGACGCGAGTGCGCCAAGTCCAAACAGCGCGGCACTCAGATGGATGGTGCGGCTCAGGCGCGCAGCGGTGAGTCTGGCGCTCAGTAGCGTCCATTCAGCAGCAAAACTCAACAATGCCGAGCTCAGCAAATGCGGCAATTTACGCGGTGCGTCGAGCTTGGGAGCCAGACGCAACAGCAATGAAGCCGGCCGCCGGGATGGCATGACCATCCAGACCACCATGCACAGATAGACCAGGATATTCCACGCGAGAATGAGCAACAACGGCGCCGAGAGCAGATCGACACGATGTGGATCGGTGATGCGGTCGAGGCCCGCGCCGAGCAGCAAGGCGATCGCGGGCAAAGCAAGTGAGTATGCCTTCCAGCTATGGCGCTGTTTAACGAAAGCGGCAAACGCGGGAGTGCGCTCGGCGATACGTAGGAGGATTTGTTGCGAGCGCTGCTGCAGGAAATCTTCGGCCGTTGCTTCAGTTTGTCTGCCGGATGCCTGCCAGTGTGCCAGCTCGCGCGCACTGCGACTGGCATAGGCGCGATCTTCATCGCTGAGAATTTCTTTATTCTGATCGGCGGTTTCGATGGCCCGCACCAGTACAACAGCTCTCGCAGTGTGTTCGTTCATGTCAGAAGTATATCTCCGAATCTTGAACGCGCTCGGACCAAAGGAATCGATAGACGCAAAAAAGCCCCGACTAGATCACTAGAAGGGGCTTTTTCATATAACTAGCCTGACGATAACCTACTTTCACACTGGTTGCAGCACTATCATCGGCGCAGAGTTGTTTCACGGTCCT
>JAIELO010000279.1 GCA_019752915.1 Burkholderiaceae bacterium | reverse complement strand
CATTTTGGGCGGCCAGTCTGGCCGCAGGCAACGTTAGTCGTCACAAATCTGCCGCTAGTGCTTAGCATACTGGCTTCATGAAAACCGCCTGTCGTTCAACGGATAGGACCTCGCTCTTCTAAAGCGATCATGGGGGTTCGATTCCCTCCGGGCCGGCCAATCTCTGCAAGTGGCCTTGTGCCAGTCATCGACGCCAGCAATGACGTCCTCTGTTTTTCCCGATAGATTTCGCGTATTTTTCTTGGTTGGCAATATGGTATTCTTGCCGGAAATGAAAACCACGGTTTGTGGCTGGCTTGCCGCGTGCCGAGTAACGGGTGCCGTCGTGTCTGTTTGCAGCGTGCAGCCTTGTACGGCGTGATCGGCCGATGTCAGTGCCAGCGCGGTGAGCATGCCGAGTTTTAGCGGGGAACTTCTATGCAATGTCCGATCGATCAGATCGAACTGATTCCAGACCACGTGGCTGGTCACGCAGTACAGCGCTGCGTGCAGTGCGCTGGCGTGTTTTATCACGGCGAGTCACTGCGCGCGCCGCGTGCCCATGCAGCCCTGGCGATGCACGCTGCGAGCGTTGCACTGGACGAGGTCATGACTTGTCCTCGCGATGGTGCGACCATGAAGGCGTTGACCTTTCAAGGTGTTCCCCTGTGTGCCTGTCGACAATGCGGTGGGCTCTGGCTGGCAGCGGGCCAGTTCCGGCGTCTGCTTGATGTCGCAGGCCTGTCTGGGCAGGAATCGCTGGCGCTTGGCGTCGTTGGTACACCGGCATCCAGCAGCAGTTCCGGCAGTTTCGATGGCGTCGCCGATCTCTTCGAGCTGACCGTCGACCTGCTGGACCTCTTGAGTAAATTCACCGACTGAGGCCGGCGCAGCGCTGGCACGGAAGCGATTGCGCGTGCGTGACATTCGGCGCATTTTCGCCGGTTTGAAAATGCTATGCTCGATACCTCGGCTGGTGCGCCTGGCGTCACCAGATGTTGACTCTCCTTAACGGAAGCAATGTTCTTATGTTCCAACGCAGCCTGCTGCTGATACCGATACTATTGCTGTCATTTGCTGCGCAGGGACAGGAACGCAGCAACGATCCACTCGGGCCGCTGACCCAGTGCGTCAATCGGGATGGCTTTCACTACGAAAAGCGCGATAGGCGGCCTGCCACGGCAACGGCACGCAGCGTCCCTAGCGCGCGGGGCGATTTGTCGGTATCGACGGCGGACGGCTATCGGCTGATGGTGTATCGACAGAGCAGTTCGCCACTGGTCAACCTGAAGCTTGAACGTTCGGCGCAAGGACGGTTTGCCGAGGACCAACTGGCCATCACCGCGCAGATGCAGTACCTGAGTACTACGCTCAAAACCGCGCGTCCGGTGGCGCTGGAATCGCGTACGCGGCAGGGCATCGACATTCTCGCTTTGAATTTGCCTGCCGACGATCAGGCCAGTGGCGTGATCAGCATGTACACGCTGTTTGATGCGGCGAGTGGAACGGTGGCCACAGCCTATCTGCTGAATCAGCGCAAGGAAGTCCGTGAATACGCCAGCGAGGCCGAGTATGTAGTGTTGCGCGAACAGTTTATCGGCGTGCTGCTCGATTGTCTGGCGACGTCATCACGCAGTACGATACAGCCATAACGCTGGCGGCAGGAGGGAAGATGCGATCCATACTGTGCCTGATAGCCTTCGTGTCGCTGATGGGGCGTGCCGGGGCGTGCGAATTGACTAGTGTACTGGTGCAGCGTTTCGGTATCTCCGCCGTAGGCTTCATACAGGATTTGCCGTCTGCGGACGCGCTGTTGCGTGATCGACGCGACAGCTATTTGCGCCTGATGCTCAATGAGCGGGGCGTGATACTTGATGGCTTCCAGCACATGGCGTATATCGATCCGGCCAGCCATCAGGCGTGGATCGTGCGCACCGGTGGTTTTTCCGGGATTGAGGAATGGTACGGGCCGGTGGCCGTCCATTCAGATCAGGTGGCAGCTTGCATGAGTGACATGCCGCCAGCGCCTCGCCTGCCGCAGAGTGGCGCCGCCAGGCATGATGCCAGCGGCGCCTTGCCTAGCCCGACGATGTCCGGCAGTCGCGAATGAGCAGATGCCGGCGCCGTGCAATGTCGATACACGGGCCGGCAAGGACGCGATATTGCTGTGGCAGTTAGCGCAGATTGCCAGTGTGGCCGACCGAGTAACGGCCCGGCTGAGGCCAGACCACCAGACCGTGCGGTTCCTGTCCCACTTTGATCTGTTTTACGCTGCCATCCGTGGTGTCGAAGCGGTACACCACATCATCGAAGCGCCCAGACAGCCAGAGTGCTTTGCCATCGGCGCTGACGTTGCCCATGTCCGGGCTACCGCCACCGGGAATCTGCCACTGTGCCACCACTTTTTCGCTGGCAAAATCCACCACCGTCACGCTGCCGCGTACTTTGCGGCGGCCGTGAATGCTGTGCGTGCCGCGATTGGCCACGTAGAACTGCTTGCCATCGCGGCTAGGGTAGATACCATGTGCACCGAGACCGGTGGCGATAAAGCCGACTTCCTTGAAGGCGTCGCCATCAACGATGTGTACGCCGTCCGCTTCCATATCGGCGATGTAGAAACGCTTGCCGTCCGGCGAGATGCGTATATCCTGCGGCATGCCTTTTTTAGAGCTGCAGATTTCGCTGGCGAACGGGCCAGCCGACGGCGGCACATCCTTGAAGCGGGTACTCGGCATGGTCAGTTTCAGGTAGCCCAGCACTTTGCGTTCGACCAGATCGATCTTCGCCACGCTGCCTTCAAACTCGCAGGTGAATAGCGCATAGCGGCCATCGATGGAGAAGTCGGCGTGATTGATGCCGCCGCACTTGGGGGCTTCGATCGAATACTGCATAGCCATCGTGTGCGGATCGCGGAAGTCCAGGCGGTGTTTGGCTTCGGCCACCACGATGGCGGATTTACCATCTGGCGTGAAGTACAGGTTATACGGGTCGTCGACAGGAATCTCTTTGCCCGGCTTGCCGGTACGCGGGTCGATCGGCGTCAGGCTGCCGATGTTGGTACGCTCGGCATTGTTGGCGACCCACAGGGTACGCAGATCCCACGACGGTACGACGTGTTGCGGCGCCTTGCCGACCTTGAATTTATCCACCACTTTCAGGGTGGCCGGATCGATCACGGACACGTCGTTGGAGCGCAGGTTGGGCACGTAGACACGTTCCAGATCGCCTTTCAGGGCGGCGGCAATATAGGCCGGGCCATTCGACTCGCTGTAGATGTTGTTGCGATTGATTACCGGTGGCATGCCGGGCACGGTGGCAACGGGGGCACCGGCCGGTGCAGCGGCCTTATCGGCCACCTTATCAGCTACCTTATCGGCGGCCACGACCACGCCGGCGGCCGCCAGCGTGACGATGATTGCTGCGCGCAATTTATTTTGAGTATTCACATTAGTTCCTATGGCTGGAGGTGGTGGCGGCGCGTGCTTCGCGCTCGCGTAAATAGAGGTGGATGCGATTGACGGCGGCGTCGACCATGCGCTGCACGCCCAGCTGGCCCAGTTCGGCCGTGGCGCGGCGCGGATCGCCTTGCACACCGTCGGCCACGCCCGGCTTGGGCGCGCGGCTCAGGGCGCTGGTGCGTACCAGAGTCTTGTCGACGGCCAGCATCAGGGCAGTGTCAGCCAGTCCCGCGTGCAGGCCGATTTCGGCTTCGCTATAACCGCGGCTTTTCAGGTCGGCTACGTAGCCTGTCTGCGCCGCCTGATAGTAGTCGAGCACGGCGTAGGCGCGGCTGCTGTGGTCGGCGTCCCAGCTCTGGTTGAGCTTCTGGGCCACTTTGCTCAGGTTCTTCTGATAGCCACCATGGTCGCCCAGCAGGATGATGTCGCGGAAACCATGCTGGCGCAGGCTGCGCGCGGTCGCTTCCAGCAAGGCTTCGAAGGTCGCATCGGGAATCGTCAGGGTGCCGCTGAAGCGCATGTGGCCGCTGGGCGGTTTGATTTCACCCTCCGGAACGTAGGCGATTACGGGTGCGACGATGGTATTGCCGAGTTTTTCGGCGATCTGCTGCGCCAGCACGTGGGCGCGCACATTGTGTT
>JAIELO010000351.1 GCA_019752915.1 Burkholderiaceae bacterium | reverse complement strand
CAGCGATGCCGTGCGCATACACCGCTTCGACCTGTGTCCCCAGACAGCCGCCCAGCGCGATCACCGGCTTGCCATGCCGCTGCGCCAGACGCGCCACACCGATCGGCGTTTTGCCGTGCACCGTCTGGCCGTCGATACGCCCTTCGCCCGTCAGCACCAGATCGGCACTGGCGATAGCTGCCTCCAGCCCCACCGCCTCGGCCACAATCTCGACACCGGGGCGCAGGCGTCCGCGCAGAAACACCAGCATCGCCGCCGCAATGCCGCCGCCCGCACCGGCGCCGGGAACCTCGCCAATCTGCTGGCCCAGCTGGCGTTCGATCACGCTGGCGTAGTGGCGCAGGCTGGCATCGAGTTGCTGTACCTGTTCTGCCGAGGCCCCCTTCTGCGGACCGAAAATAGCCGAGGCGCCCTGCGGCCCCAGCAGCGGATTATCGACATCGCAGGCGATCTCGAACTGGCAGCCGGCCAGTCGCGCGTCCAGCCCGGCCAGATCGAAACGCTGCAGTGCAATCAGCGCCGCCCCACCGGGCGCCAGCGGCTGTCCGCTGCCATCGAGCAGCGCTGCGCCGAGCGCCTGCAGCATGCCGGCGCCCCCGTCATTGGTGGCGCTGCCGCCCACGCCGAGAATGAAACGTCGTGCGCCCGCATCGAGTGCCGCACGAATCAGCTGGCCAGTACCATAGGTGCTGGCACGCAGCACCTCGCGCTGTCCCGGTGGCACCAGTTCCAGCCCGCTGGCCGCCGCCATTTCGATGACGGCACACTCACCGTCGCCCATCAAGCCGTAGAAAGCGCACACGGGCGTGCCGAGCGGGCCAGTCACCGTCACCTCGATCCGGCGCCCGCCGCTGGCGTCGATCAGCGCCTGAACCGTCCCTTCGCCACCATCGGCCATGGGCAGCAAGCAGTATTCCGCGTCGGGGTAGATGGTGCGAAAACCCGCCGCTATTTCCTGTGCCACGGCGAGCGCGCTGAGACTTTCCTTGAATGAATCGGGGGCGATCACAATTTTCATTTGGGCAAACCGTTGCAGGCGAGAGACAGTTAATACGCTTATCCTACCAAAAGGCGCTCGACTGTGGCGTAGTTACGACGTTCGGCAACACCACTGGTCGATATATCATGGTTGTTAAGACTGCCATGTTGCGGCAGCCCTGCCATTCTGCTGTATGATCTGCCGTTGCCCAAAGGCCCACAAGGCTGCTGCGGGCAAACAGAACCACCACAATAAAACTGGAGTCACATGAGCCTATTTCGCACCAAGAATCTCGACGACATGATCGCCCACAGCCGCAAACCGAGCGGCCTGGCGAAAGTACTCGGTCCATTTGACCTGATCCTGATGGGGATAGGCGCCATTGTCGGCACCGGCATCTTCGTACTCACTGGCACCGGCGCCGTCACCGCTGGTCCGGCACTGACGCTGTCGTTCGTGGTCGCAGCGATCGCCTGCGGTTTCGCTGCCCTATGCTACGCCGAATTCGCCTCCACCGTACCGGTGGCTGGCTCGATTTACACCTATACCTATGCAACGCTGGGCGAACTGGCAGCATGGATGATCGGCTGGGACTTGCTGCTGGAATACGGTCTGGCCACTTCCGCTGTATCGGTAGGCTGGTCAGGCTACTTTCAGTCGCTGATCTCCGGCTTCGGTCTGCACCTGCCGGTGGCATTGACGGCGGCGCCGGGTGCCTTGCCGGGCGTGACCACCTACATCAATCTGCCGGCCCTGATCATCATGCTGCTGCTGACGGCCATGCTGGGCTGGGGCGTACGTGAATCGGCCCGTCTGAACAACATCATGGTCGCCATCAAGGTTGGCGTGGTGCTGCTGTTCATCGTGGTCGGTGCGCGCCACGTTGAACCTGCTAACTGGCAGCCGTTCATGCCTTACGGCTACCACGGCATGCTGACCGCTTCGGCACTGGTGTTCTTCGCCTTCATCGGCTTCGACGCCGTGACCTCGGCAGCGGAAGAAGTGAAACGTCCCGAGCGCGATCTGCCAATCGGCATCATCGGTTCGCTGGCCGCCTGTACCGTGCTGTACGTGATCGTTTCGGCCATCATGACCGGCATCGTGCCGTACAAACAATTCCTCGGCGTTGACCATCCAGTCTCGCTGGCACTGAAATTTGCTGGTGAAAACTGGTTCGCCGGCTTCGTCGATCTGGGTGCGATTCTGGGCATGACCACCGTGATTCTGGTGATGGCTTACGGCCAGACCCGCATCATCTTCGCCATGTCGCGTGATGGTCTGCTGCCAAAGCGTCTGTCGACCGTGCATCCGCGCCTGAAAACGCCGTTCTTCGCCACCTGGCTGGTCGGTATCGTGTTCGGTCTGATCGCCGCCGTGGTGCCGCTGAATGTCCTCACCGAACTGATCAACATCGGTACGCTGGCCGCCTTCAGTCTGGTATCGATTGCCGTGATTATCATGCGCAAAAAACGTCCGGATCTGAAGCGTGCCTTCCGCTGCCCGGGCGTACCGGTGGTGCCGGCGCTGGCCGTGGTGTTCTGCGTCGTGCTGATGGCGTACCTGAGCGCCTTCACGTGGGTGGCCTTCGGCATCTGGCTTCTGCTGGGTCTGGCTGTCTACTTCGGCTACGCCCGTAAGCACTCGCTGCTGAACAAGTAAGTCCCTGCCGCGATCGAACCGGCCGCCGCCGGTTCGATCTAGCGCAAGAGCCATGCCGGCCAGATATGCGATGGTCTGGCCACCATGGCCAACTCCCCCTACACTTTCCGCGATCTGACGCCACAACGCGCAGATGCCTCACTGCGTGCATACTGGCAGCAATTGGCCGACGCTAGTCCCAGTGCCGAAGCGATCTATCAGACACCGGCATTCTTCGACTTTCTCTGCGATACGGCGCACGCCGGCCAGACCCCCTATCTATACGGCGCCTACCGGAGCGGCCAAGCGCAGCTACTAGGATTGATCGCGCTGCAGCATCAGCGCCGCGCCAGCGCAGTTGCGCGCTGGCAACATGGCGAGCAGTTGGTGATACTCGGCAGTGGCGTGCTCATGCCACCGCAGCCGGACCCGCCCATAACACCCATAACACCCATCCCGGCAGCGCACAGCACTTTGTTACCTGCCCTGCACGCTTTTCTGCTGGAACAATTCAGGCATGCTCAGGCCCTCGTGTACCGCGCCCTTCCCGCCAGCGATCCAGCCTGGCAAGCGCTGCAGCAGGAGCGCAGCGCACTGCTGCCCCTGCATTTACACGGCTGGCGCGATTGCCACTACCTGAATTTGCCACCCAGCTACGCTGACTATCTGGCGCAGCTGGGCTCGAAACGGCGCTATAACTTAAAACGCCAGCAACGCCTGCTCAGCGAACAGGCAGGTGCCGCACTGCGCGTTCTGGCCATCGAACACCCTGCGCAGCTGGAAGCGTTGCAACAGGCACTGGCGCAATGTTGTTCATCCGTGCAGCGTGCCCAACTATGGGATGGCGCCGAACTACAAGCGCTGGCGCAGCACGGCCTTTTGCTGTGTTACCGCATCGACGCGGGCTGCCAGCCTTGTGGCATTGTGCTGGGACTGCACCGGGACGGCGTCTACCATGTGTTCAATATTTTGCCCGATCCGCGCTGGCAAGCCCTCTCGGCCGGCACCACCCTGCTGCAACTGGCGCTCGCCGATCTGTGTGACCGGCGCCAGTGCCACCGGCTGGAATTCGGATACGGCAGCCCGGCTCCGGCGCACCACGCAGGCAACCAGACCAGCCGGCGTAGCCATCTACTGCTGATGCGGCGCAACTGGCGCAACCACCTGCGCTATGTTGCCCAGACCTTGCAAACCGGGTTGCGCACGCTGGCTACTCGCTATCGTCAGGGTGTCCATTGAGTTGGCGCAACTGACGACCGACAGTACACCGTTCCCCGTCAAGACAGTTGGACAGCGGACTAAGCAATTGATTTTTAATAAATATTTCTTTTTGCTCAGCGATGCTGACGGCAAAATAAACCGCCCCAAACAGCCGGTTTACCCTCTAATTTTTCCAAGGCATGCCGTTAAACAATACAGAGGCGGTACGAACCGTCACCTAGCCAGACCTTATAGAAAGAGCATG
>JAIELO010000129.1 GCA_019752915.1 Burkholderiaceae bacterium | reverse complement strand
TGGAGCGGGAGAAGAGTCTCGAACTCTCGACCTCAACCTTGGCAAGGTTGCGCTCTACCAACTGAGCTACTCCCGCATGGAGTGTTGCGCTTCACATCTCGTAAAGCGGGGAGAATTATAGCAGAGCCACAGCATTGGTCAAGAGCGAAGTTGGACAAACCCAACCCTCCCGCTTGGCAAGCTTGACGAAGGGCACACTTCACTGCAGGACGAGATGGTATTCTTCGTCTCCACTGGCTGAGCCTAGTCCGACAAAAACTCATCGTTATTTCCTATGTCCCAGAACCCGCCTCCGGCAGCGAAGCACCAAGCATTTGAAGCACTCAACATCCCCGGCTTCCCGATTTTCGTCCTCACCTTTGTACTGACCATGATGGCCGACAACGTCGAGCACGTCATCAGCTACTGGGTCGCCTTCGAGAAATTCCAGTCCCCGACACTCGGTGGTTTTGCCGTCATTTCGCACTGGCTGCCGTTTTTGCTGTTTTCCGTCGGTGTCGGCGCACTGAACGACCGCTTTGATTCGCGCCGCCTGATCCAGATCGGTGGCATCCTGTTTGCACTGGTATCACTGGGCTGGGGCTATTTCTTCATCACCGACACCTTGACGATACCCTGGGCAATGGCCCTGCTGGTCTTGCATGGGCTGGCCGGCGTGTTCTGGATGACGTCCAGTCAGGTTTTACTCTACGACATAGTCGGTGTGGAAAGGCTTGCCAGTGCTGTGCGCCTGAATGCAACGGCACGCTATTTCGGCGTGCTGGTGGGGCCGGGTGTGGGCAGTCTGATCATGGCGACGCTAGGCCCCGCCAAAGGCATCCTGTTGAATGCCGCGTTATATCTGCCACTGCTGATCTGGTTAATCAAAGCCAAGACACCACATCGTGGCAAGCGCTTAGAACAGTCGGCCGCGCGGCGCGTCAATGGTCTCGCAGATATCTGGCAAACAATCCAGACAGTGAAAAGTATTCCGACGCTGGGCGTGATGATTCTGCTGTCGGGGGCAGCCTCCTTCTTTGTCGGCAATAGCTATCAAGCGCAGATGCCGGGCTTTGCGAGCGCTCTGGGTGGCATCTCTCCGGGGCTGGCGTATTCCATGCTGCTCGCAGCCGATGCGGCCGGCGCCCTGTTTGCAGGCATCACACTGGAAGCGGGCTTCCGATTCACACGGATCACACCGACCGCCGCAATGGGCTTTGCCATGGCATGGGCCGTGGCACTGGGCAGCTTTGCCAGCACCAGCAATTACCATGTCGCGCTGGTGTGCCTGTTCGCCGCCGGTTTCTGTGAGCTGTCGTTCAGCAGCATGAATCAAACCATCGTCCAGATGAAAGCACCGGATGCAATTCGCGGCAAAGTACTGGGCTTGTTCGGCATGTCGTCGGCCGGTTTGCGCCTGTTCAGCGGCATTTTTGTCGGACTGATCGGCAGCAAAATCGGGATTCATCTGTCGATGCTCGGCGCAACGATGGTGTTCTTCTCGGTTACCCTGGGCTTGATGTATCTGAATCGGGTCAGCACATCGCACGCCGTCAATCCATAAGTCGTTACTCCGGCGAGGGCTCACGACCCTCCCCGGGAATGCGGTTGAGTTATCCGGGTAAAACTTAAACCACGAACAGACGGTATCGACTCCGCCAAGAACGAGTACACTACTTCCCCTCTCCGCTACGCGGAATTCGACAGGTACACAGCATGATGGAAAAGAAGCCAACGGATTTTCTGACCGGCTGCATCGTCATCGCCATCTTTATCGCGCTGTCTGCCTACGCCGGTGGTCCGCGCGCCCTGCTCTACATTGGCGGCGCCCTCGTTGCAGGCGCTGTGGTGCTATGCCTGCTGAAGTACAAGTCCGGACCGAACGCCGGCGATGCCAACGACCAATCCTGAACATGCACGATTCATTTCTGTTCAGCGCATGCAAGGCTTTGGTCTGCCATACATAGCAGTTCGCGCCTCTAGACTCATTCAGTGCCCCACCCATCGGTGCTATTGCGAGCGCAATCAGGCAGCGTTGAGTACACCCTCGATGTTGCGGCAAATCTTCGTGTTAATTAATGTTGCCAATTTAGGTATATAATTTATCTACTCAGAAAAGCGATGGCGCTTACCAGCTCGTAAAGAAGGACCACAATGATCGAGGCAGCAGGGCTAAAAAAAGATTTCAAAGCAACTGCCAAAGGTGCCAAGGGGCAGCTGGTACAGGCAGTTAAATCAGTATCCTTTACGTGCAAGCCGGGTCAGGTACTAGGACTGATTGGCCCCAACGGCGCGGGTAAGACTACCACCTTGCGGATGCTCTCCAGCGCGATTGCGCCGACCGCTGGCGATGTGCTGGTGCAAGGCGTGCGCCTGACGCAGGACCAGATGGCGGCACGCCGCCAGATCGGTTTTCTGTCCGGCCACACCGGCTTATATCAACGCCTTTCCGTGCGTGAAAACATCGAATATTTCGGCCGGGCCTATGGCCTGCAGGGTGCCGCGCTCAAGACCAGAACCGCCGAGCTGATCGACCAATTCGGCCTGCAGCAGTATGCCGATCAGCAGGTGGATAAACTTTCGTTCGGCAACAAACAACGCGCCGCGATTGCCCGCACGGTGGTGCATACGCCAGCCATCCTGATCCTCGACGAACCGACTACCGGACTGGACATCCTCGGTGCCAAGCTGGTCAATGATTTCGTGCGCGCCTATCAACGCAGCGGCGCCGCCGTGATCTTCTCGACCCATCACATGCACGAAGTAGAAGACCTGTGTGACGAGGTCTGCATCATTAACGACGGCGTCAGCGTTTATCAGGGCAAGCTTCCAGCCTTGCTCGGCGATACCGGCACCAGCTCGCTACACGACGCCTATCTGCACACCATCACCGCTACCCGGCATCCAGCTTAAAGGCATCCATCGATGTGGAATGTATTTTATAAAGAAGTACTCGAGGTCCTGCGTGACAAACGCACCCTGATTTTCATGCTGGTGATGCCGGCGGTGGTGTTCCCCATGCTCATCTTCGGATACGCCAAACTGGCGACCAACAAGGCGCAGCAGGAAGGCACGCGCGAGTTACGCTATGCGCTGGTGGCATCCGATGGTGCACCGTTGCTGCGCACGGTACTGGAAGCGACCCCGCTACTGCGCGCTATTCCGGCCACGTCGAAAGCGGCAGCCGAAGCCGCTATCCGTGCCGAGCAGATCGATTTTGCTCTGGTCTTCGGTGATGGCGGCGAGCGTGCCATCCTGAGCGGCCAGCAGGCACAGCTATCACTGATGTATAACACCGCCACCGTCTTCGATAGCGTTGGCAAGCGCGTCAAACCCTTGTTATTCGCGGCTTACACCGACAAACTGCGCGGCGAACGTCTGACGATACTCGGGCTTCCCGCCAACGTCGCGGCTTCGATGAATACCCCCTTTGTGCTGAGCGTATCGAGTACTGCCAGCGACCGGCAGGAACAGGGCGAAAAAATCGGCGCCCTGATCCCCTACATCCTATTCATGATGGGACTGGTATCGTCAATTGCAGTGGCCATCGACATGGGGGCCGGTGAAAAAGAGCGCGGCACGCTGGAATCATTGCTGCTGTTGCCTATTTCCCGATCCAGTCTGGTGGTCGCCAAATTTCTCGTCATCCTGTGTGCCGCAGTAATTTCCGGCGCCATCGGCATTACCTCCATGGGACTGTGTGCGCAGTACATCCTCGGGCAGCAAGGTGGCGAGCTGCAAGCCATCACGCAATACATTCATGCCCCTGAACTGCTCATGCTGGGATTGTTGATCGTGCCAGCCTATGCGATGGTCTCGGCGCTTTTACTCGCAGTGTCCTTCTTCGCCCGCAGTCATAAGGAAGCGGCGAGCTATTCGCAACAGACGATGATCTTCGTATTTTTACCGATTATGGCCTCGATGCTGCCGGGGATGAAACTGAGCGATGGCTGGTCGCTGGTACCGATCATCAACACCTCGCTGGCGATTAAGGAAGTCGTCAAGGGAACGATCGTGCTGGCCGACTATGGCACCGTTTTCGCTTCGACAGCACTGGTCTCATGCCTGCTGCTCGCACTATGCGTGCACTGGTGCAAACGTGAAGAA
>JAIELO010000410.1 GCA_019752915.1 Burkholderiaceae bacterium | reverse complement strand
GCATATCGCGCGCAGAATGCTGAAGGACGGGGTGTACGATACGGCCGCGTCGCAAACCATCCTGCGCGGCGGTGGGGCGGCCGATTACTTCGAGATCACGCCGGACAGCCTGTTCCGCATGCAGCGGCCAGACTATCCGGCGACCTGATTACTGGCTAGCAATCAGGTGATGGGAACTTAATAGCGGTAGAAGATACGCTGGATTTCCTTGCTGTCGGTGGTGCGGGTCAGGGCCAGCATCAGCAGGATGCGGGCTTTCTGCGGGTTCAGCGTATCGGCCGCGACGAAGTCCAGTTCATCGTCATTGGCTTCGCCATTGCGTGCCACGATGCCCTGACCGACGCGGCTGGCGCGCACGATCAGCACGCCCTGTTTGCGCGCTGCGCTGAGTGCCGGTACCACTTTGCTGGCCAGACTGCCATCGCCGACACCGGCGTGGATCACGCCTTTGGCGCCGGCTGCAACGACGGCATTGAGCGCCGCAGGACCCATGTTGGCGTAGCCGTAGACGATGTCGACCTGCGGCAGAGCGTTCAGCTGGCTGATGTCGAATTCCGTGTCCACCGTGTGCTGGCGGGCCGACACGTGGTAGAAGTAAGGCTTGTTGCCCTGAATGTAGCCGAGCATGCCCAGTTCCGGCGTTTTGAAGCTGTCCAGCGTCGAGGTATTGGTTTTGGTGACGTCGCGCGCGGCGTGGATCTGGTCATTGAGTGCTACCAGTACGCCTTTACCGATGGCTTCCTGACTGGCTGCCAGCAGCACGGCGTTGTACAGATTGATCGGACCATCGGCCGACAGGGCGGTGCCGGGACGCATCGCGCCCACCACCACCACCGGTTTGCGGCTCTTCACCACCAGATCGAGGAAGTAAGCGGTTTCTTCCAGCGTGTCGGTACCGTGGGTGATGACGATGCCATCCACATCCGGCTGGGCCAGCAGGGTGTTGACGCGTTTCGCCAGCGTCAGCCAGTGCTCATTGCTCATGTTTTCGCTGGCGATCTGGAACACTTGTTCGCCTTTGACCTGGGCCACCTTGGCCAGCTCCGGTACCGCCTGGATCAGTCGATCCACGCCGACCGTGGCCGCCGTGTAGCCGACCGTGGTGGTGCTGGTGGCGCCGCTACCGGCGATGGTGCCGCCCGTCGCGAGAATGGTGACGTGGGCCAGTTTTTCTGCGGCCTGGGCAGCGTTGCCGAGCAGTAAGGTGCAGGCCAACAGTGCCTGCATCAGGCGCGTGGGGAGGGCGTGCGGACGGGGATGGAACATGAGATCTCCTGAGCTGGCTGTAAAGCTGCTGATAGTAACAAATACCCGGCCTGTCAACAATGCAAGCCCCAGCTGCGTTATGGCTGGCGGGACACAGGGTTTTCGTGGATAATTTTCCTGAAATAGATATAAAAGAGAAAATATGATGATGTTTGCAAACGTCATGCGGGGGCTGGCACTGCTGCCGTTGATGCTGAGTCTGGTCGCTTGCGGTAAGAGTGCGGCCCAGCAGCGTCAGGAAGATGTGGCCACTCTCACCAGTCAGGGTGAAAAATACGTGAAAGAAAAAGTGCTGGAACCGGGCGCGGCACAATTTCGCAACCAGTTCATCGGCAAGGGCGGCGCACCGTGCGGTGAAGTCAATACCAAGGATGCCTTCGGTGGCTACATCGGCTACCAGCGCTACATTGCGGTGGCCCGCGACCTGACCCTGCTGGCGCAGGATGTGGCACCGGCCGAGTTCGAGCAGAACTGGCACCAGCTGTGCCGCTAATCGTCGCGGCGTGCTGACGGCAGACCTCGTTTTGCCCCGTTGCGGCGCGATCGGCATACGCCAGTTGCGCCGCCGCTGCGCTAGGTGCTGCGTAGCGGCTTGCTGTGCCGGGTCAGCCGGCGGATGGACGGATGGTGCTGGCCGCGCGGGTGACGTAGCGCTTCCTGCGCACGCTCGTAGCCAAAGCGCCACTGATCGTCCATAAAGCGTACAAACTCCTCGTAGGTGGGTGGCATCGCCAGCTCGATGCGGTTGCGGCGCCAGTGCAGTTTCTGCTGGAGTTGCTGGCGTGCCAGCGTGCGCGACACATCCGAACTATCAATCCGCAGATCAGCCAGATGGGTGTTGGCATAGCGTAAGCGCGCATTGCCGTTGATGCCCAGCACGGCGCGCCAGGCCGGAATCGAAAATACCTGATCGAAGGCTTCCTTAAACTCCAGGATCACTTCCTTGCCCAGTCGCCGGGCGATTTCTACCGGGAACAGATCGAGCACGCCGCCGATGTACTCGTGGCCACCGTAGGGCTGGCAGCGGAAGTAGTACATATCGGCAATCGAGATGCGTGCCGCTTCGCTCAGCGTGGCGCCATGTTCGAACAGAAGTTCATCGGCAACCGCATGCTGGCCCCAGCGCGCCGCACTCAGTGGCGACTTCAGGTGCGCCAGCAGGGCAGCGCTGCGGGCGTTGCAGAATACCGTTTCGGCAAACAGCTTGCGTCCCTGACGTGGCTGCCCGACCTCGCTGGCGTCAAATAGCAGCTTGCCGCCGATGATGGCGACGTCCACTTCGGCCTGCCCGCTGTCGGGCGGGAAGGGCAGTTGCGGCGGAATCTCGAACAGATAATCCCCGAACAGATCCGGAATCAGCGGTGCGCTGGTATTCGACAGCTTGCGCCGCGCCGCCGCCAGCAAGGTGTCGCTCAGGCGCGCTTGCGGAGTCGATTTCAGGCTGCACCAGAACGCATACATCTGCGGTGAAGCCAGCCACTGGCGTTGCTGCGCCGGATCGGGCAGGTGATGGATGATGGTGGCGGCAATCGCGCCGCCACAGCTGGCCAGCAGCACATCCGGTGCCTGACCCGCTGCGCGTAGCGCCGCATACATACCGATATAGATGCCGAAACGGAAACCGCCGCCACCGAGCACCATGCAGCGCTGATAGGGCAGTGGATCGGTGTCTTGCAAGGTGGCGTGGGGAGCTGGTGCGGACGGCGGATGGGTGAAAGAAGTCATAGGCCTTACCTTATCACACCTGAGCTTGACGTCTATGGCGCGCTACGCGCCGATCCGGCACACGGAAACTCAGTGTTGAAACGCACCTTGAAACGCAGCGCCCTTGCCTTGTATTAAATTTTGTAACATTGTTTAATTTCAATTCCTATTATGTTATGATTATTTTTTTACTAAGTATTAGCGGTAATAGAGGGGCGGTTCAAGAATTGAACCGTGGGGTGCCATACAATGGGGCAGCGACAGCGCTTCTGCTGTCGAATTCAAGCATTGGATGGAACCATGTATTACGGCGAACGATTTAACAGCATTACGCACAGCGTGGGTGCGGCGCTGGCAGCAGTCGGCGGTATCTGGCTGATTGTGCTGGCCGCGCGCAGCGGCGACGCGTGGAAGGTGGTCAGTTTCAGCATCTATGCTTTGACGCTGCTGGGGCTGTACCTGACTTCGACGCTGTATCACAGCCTGCGCGGACGGGCCAAAGATGTGCTACGCAAGATGGACCATTGCGCCATCTATCTGCTGATTGCCGGCAGTTATACGCCGTTCACGCTGGTAAGTCTGCGCGGCGCGTGGGGCTGGTCGCTGTTCGGCGTGGTCTGGACGCTGGCGCTGGTGGGTATTGTGCAGGAACTGCTGTTTGCGCGTGGCGCCCGCGTGCTGTCGCTGGTGATTTATGTAGCGATGGGCTGGGTGGCGGTGATCGGCGCCAGTCCGCTGGTGGCGGCGCTGGGCTGGGATGGTTTTGCCTGGCTGGCAGTGGGGGGTGTGGTCTACACGGCAGGCATCGCCTTTTTCGTGACCGACCACAAATGGCGTTACGGCCATGGAGTCTGGCATTTGTTTGTGCTCGGCGGCAGTGCATGCCACTTTGGTGCGGTGCTACTGTATGTCGCCTGAGCGATCACGGTAACAGTAGCATTTCAAGGGTAGAGGGCACGTGGAAATCAATTCCGATGATCTGAAAACGTTTATTACGGTAATCGACAGCGGCACACTCAGCGCCGCCTCTGTTCATCTGGGCCAGACCACTTCCGGTGTCAGTCGCGCTCTATCGCGGCTGGAAGACAAACTGGCCACCTCGTTACTGACCCGCACCAC
>JAIELO010000385.1 GCA_019752915.1 Burkholderiaceae bacterium | reverse complement strand
GTTCGCAAACTACCTCAGGCTGCGCGCTGGGCCTTGCTATAGCTGTGCACAGCTTCCACCATGGCGGCGACATTCTCCGGCGCGGTGAACTGGGAAATGCCGTGGCCCAGGTTGAACACGTGGCCATGGCCAGCGCTCGGCTTGCCGTAAGCGTCCAGCACCTTGCGCACTTCGGCCTGTACCTGCTCCGGGCTGGCCAGCAGAATCGCCGGATCCAGATTGCCTTGCAGACCGACTTTATCGCCCACCAGCTGGCGCGCACGGGTCAGATTCACGGTCCAGTCCAGCCCGACGGCGTCGGCGCCAATCGCGGCGATCTGCTCGATCCACAGGCCACCGCCCTTGGTGAATACGATGGCCGGAATCTGCACGCCATCTTTTTCACGCTTGAGCTGCGCCAGCACCTGCTGCATATACTGCAGCGAGAAGGCCTGATAGGCGCCATCGGCCAGCGCACCGCCCCACGAATCGAAGATCATCACGGCCTGCGCACCGGCGTCGATCTGGGCGTTCAGGTAGTCGGCCACCGACTTGGCGTTGATGCTCAGGATGTGGTGCATCAGGTCGGGACGGTTGTACAGCATCTTTTTGATGGTGTGGAACTCGCGCGAACCCTGACCTTCTACCATATAGCAGGCCAGCGTCCACGGACTGCCCGAGAAGCCGATCAGTGGCACGCGGCCATTGAGTTCGGTGCGGATCTGGGTCACCGCTTTGAAGACGTAATCGAGCGAACCTTCCGGCGGGGCGCTCAGCGCCAGCACATCGGCTTCGGTTTTCAGCGGACGCTCGAATTTCGGGCCTTCGCCTTCGACGAAGTACAGGCCCAGACCCATCGCGTCCGGCACCGTCAGAATGTCGGAGAACAGAATTGCGGCGTCGAGCGGGAAACGGTCGATCGGCTGCAGCGTCACTTCGGTGGCGTAGTCAGGATTGGTGGCCAGCCCCATAAAGGAACCTGCCTTCTGGCGCGTCGCGCGGTATTCCGGCAAATAGCGTCCCGCCTGACGCATCAGCCAGACAGGCGTGTAATCGGTCGGCTGGCGCAACAGCGCGCGCAAGAAGTTGTCATTCTGGAGCGGGGCAAATTGTGGCATGGGTAGCAATCGAAAGCGGTGAAACGGCTATTATGACATCCCGCGCGGGCTTTTTTGCTGGATGATCGTCGCGCGATTCACTATCATGCCGAACACGATACCCTTGCCCCCTTCCGGAGACCCCATGACCGCCACCACCTTGCCCACCGCGCCCTATGGCGCATGGCCTTCGACGATCAGTGCCGCACAGGTGGCAGCTGGCGCCACCCCGCTGTCCGGCCTGATGCTGGGCGGCGCCGATGGCTGCGAGATCTTCTGGCTGGCGGGGCGCGCCGCCGAAGCGGGCCGCAACACCCTGCTGCGCTACCACGGTGTGGAATGCGAAGAGCTCACCCCGGCCCCCTACAACGTGCGCAACCGCGTGCACGAATATGGCGGCGCCGCGTATGTGGTGGATGGCACGACCGTCTATTTCTCGCATTTTGCCGACAACCGTCTGTACCGACTTGATCTGACCGCAGATGACGCCGTTCCACAGGTGATTAGCGCCGCCGGCACGCAACGCTTCGCCGATCTGGTGGTGGACCGCACGCGGGCGCGCCTGATTGCAGTGCGCGAACTGCACGACACTGGTAGCGGCCACACCGAACCGGAAAACACGATTTGCGCGATCCATGCCGATGGTAGCGAACAGGTACTGGTGCAGGGCGCCGACTTCTACTCCTCGCCGCGACTGGCGCCGGACGGCAGTGCGCTGGCCTGGCTCAGCTGGGACCATCCCGACATGCCATGGCAGGGCACCACCCTGTGGCTGGCCGAAGTGCAGGCCGACGGCACGCTGGCCACGCCGCGCAAAATCGCCGGTGGCCGTGACGAATCGGTGTGCCAGCCGGAGTGGTCGCCGGACGGCCTGCTGCACTTCGTTTCGGATCGCAGCGGCTGGTGGAATCTGTACCGTCTGTGCCGCGACCGTCAGCACACCGAGGGCCTGTGCCCGATGCAGGCGGAATTCGCCACCCCGCACTGGACCTTCGGCAACAGCATGTACGGCTTCCGCTCGGCCAGCGAAATCATCTGCACTTATATCGACAAGGGCGTCAGCCAGCTGGCGCGGCTCCTGCCGGGCAGCGGCAAGCTGGAAGCCATCGCCCACCCGTATGCCGAGATCCGCGAACTGCGCGTGGCACCGGGCTACATCGCCATGCTGGCCGGCGGTCCGGGCATTGCGCTGGAACTGGCACGCATCGACTTCACCGAAGAAGGGGTGGAAATTCTGGCCCAGTCGATCGAACATTTGCCCGAACCGGAGTACCTGTCGGTGCCGCACAATCTCGACTACCCCAGCGCCAATGGGCGCAACGCGCATGCCTTCTACTACCCGCCCTGCAATCCGGCGCTGCAGGCACCGGCCGACAGCCTGCCCCCCTTGATCGTGATCAGCCACGGCGGCCCGACCGGCATGACCGTCAACACCTTAAAGCTAGTAACCCAGTTCTGGACCAGCCGTGGCTTCGGCGTCCTCGATGTGAATTATGGCGGTAGCACCGGCTTCGGACGCGCCTACCGCGATTTGCTGAAAGGCCAGTGGGGCGTGGTTGACGTGGAGGACTGCGTGGCCGGTGCCAAGGCACTGGTGGCACGCGGGCTGGTCGATCCGGAACGCCTGATCATCCGTGGCAGCAGCGCCGGCGGCCTGACCACCCTGTGCGCGCTGACCTTCCACCGTACCTTCAAGGCGGGCGCCAGCTACTACGGCGTGTCGGACCTGCAAGGGCTGGATCAGGATTCGCACAAATTCGAATCGCACTACAACGCCTACCTGATCGCGCCGCAGCCTGCCGCTGCGGCACTGTATCAGGAGCGCTCGCCGATCCACCACACCGACCAGCTTTCCTGCCCGATGATTTTCTTCCAGGGTCAGGACGACAAGGTAGTACCACCCCAGCAGTCGGAAAGCATGGTTGCCGCGCTCAAGGCGCGCGGCGTGCCGGTGGCCTATGTGGCGCTGGAAGGCGAGGGACACGGCTTCCGCAAGGCCGACAACATCATCCGCACGCTGGAAGCGGAGCTGTACTTCTACCAGCGCGTCTTCGGCCTGCACGATGCGGCAGGCACGCCGCCCGTGCACATCGACAATCTGGCGGATTAAGGACGCATGAACGATCGCACCCTGCTGGACGAATTTTCCGCGCTGGCCAGCCATGAACAGATGGCACTGGCGCAGCTGGCACTGATCGGCGAACCGACCGGGCGCACCGCCCTGCTAGACCAGCTACGCGCGGCCGGCATCCAGGACGCCGGCGCACAGGCGCTTACCGTGGCCAGCTTCGATGACGTGCTGCGCAAGCTGGAACGGCTAGCCTACATCAGTGTGGTGGTAGGGCGCGGCTTTGTCTGCAATCCGAAGCTATGCTGGCCAGCGCTGCGCGCCGCCATCGCGCAGCACCAGCTGGCGGACCTGTGCCGCGCCTACGAGGCTCTGGTACCACTACGCCAGACCTGGAACAGCAGCGAGCCGCGCAGCTACCGCGCCGGCATCGCCCGACTGCGCATGGGCTACCTGCGCGGCCATACGCCGCAGCAGATCCAGCCCTTGCTAGCCTTCTGTCTGGGCAGTTACGAGGCGGCGCAACTGCATCCGGTACTCGAACTTTTCGGCCGGCCGTTCGAGGCAGAGTTAATCGGGCGTATCCACCCGCTGCTGCAGGACGATGTACTGGTGGTGCTGCTGCAGTCCGCCCAGTATGCCGTCAGCACGGCAGCACCGCTGCGCCAGTACTGCGAGCAGCATCGTCAGCAGCGACTCGCTGCCGGCGACGAGGTCAGCCCGGAACTACGCATGGCCATGGCGGAAGACGCCATTCTGTGTGGCCGCTGCGACGCCGCGCAGCAGTATCTGCAACACACCGAAGGCTGGTACAGCGTGTATCTGGGTGCCAGCATCACGCTGCTGCGTGGCGACAGCAACGCCGCGCTGGCGGCCTATGACGCCGCCCTGAAAGCGCTGCGTCGCGAGACCGGCAAGCGCACCCGCATCTTTTCAGGCCTGGGCAGCTATCTGTATG
>JAIELO010000438.1 GCA_019752915.1 Burkholderiaceae bacterium | reverse complement strand
TCTGGCGGAAAAACCTTCGGGATTCGTTACAAATCGTAACTAATCATCAATCTTTCCACTAACCGCGCCGATTCCATATCGATCTGCCTGTATTTGCCCTGAAACGCCATGTGTGCGTACATCGGCTGTGATCGGTAACATTTGCTGATTCCACTGCTCCCACTGGCTCTTCAACTGTCTAAAGACATCCGGATGACGCTGTGCCAGATTGGCACGCTCGCGTTGGTCTTTTACGACATCGAACAGAAATTCATTGCCACCAATACGCAGATATTTCCAGTTACCGGAACGGATAGCACGCTGGGCATTGGCCTTGTAACGCCACAGCAGCGTGCGCGACTGATTGCCCGCCTGCCCCAGTAATTGCGGCAACAGATTCTGGCCATCGGTCGGGTACGCAGGATCAGGCGCGCCGCCGGCAGCAGCGAGCAGCGTCGGTAACCAGTCCATGCTGATGGCCACCTGCTCGCTGACCTGCCCTGCCGCGATGCGCGCCGGCCAGCGCACGATGGCCGGTACGCGGATGCCGCCTTCCAGCAATTCCGTTTTCTGGCCCGTCAGTGGCCAGTTCTTCGAGAAGCGTTCGCCGCCGTTATCGCTGGTGAAGATCACGATGGTGTTCTCGGCCAGCCCGCGCGCTTCCAGCGCCTGCAGCACCCGGCCAATCGAGGCATCCAGCGCTTCCACCATGCGCCCATAGGTGGCCAGATCGCCGCCATCGTAGTGGAAGATGTTGCTGATATCGCGCGACACCGCTTCATCACCGGGGCCTTCCCATGGCCAGTGCGGCGCCGTGTAGTGCAGCGACAGCAGAAACGGCTTACCCGGCTGCTGGGCGCGTACGAAGTCGACTGCTCGCGCGCCCAGCAGATCCGTGTAGTAACCGATCTGGTGTACCGGCACTTCGCCCTCGTACAGGTCTTCCTTGACCTGCGGCCCGACACCGGGCTTGTGGGTGAAGTAATCGATGGCGCCGCCGTAGTTGCCGAAGAAGCTGTCATAGCCGCTTTTCAGCGGACCAAAGGTCGGCAAATAACCCAGATGCCATTTGCCGATCAGCGCCGTGCCATAGCCCTGCTTTTTCAGCAGCGACGGTAAGGTCGGATGGCTGGGCGGCAGACCGATGGTGTCGGAGGCGCCGGCAATCGGTTCTTCCAGCCCGCCACGCAGGCGGTACTGGTAGCGCCCGGTAATCAGGGCAAAGCGGGTTGCCGAGCACACTGCCGAGTTGGCGTAGGCCTGCGTGAAACGGATGCCCTGCCCGGCCAGCCGGTCCAGATGCGGGGTCTTGATGTCGGTCTGGCCATACACGCCCAGATCGGCATGACCGAGGTCATCGGCAAGAATGAAAATAATGTTGGGGCGTTCCTGCGCTGCCGCCGGGGCGCGCGGCACCACACCGGCCAGCGCCAGCGCTGGCAAAGCTTTCAACAGATTGCGGCGACGGCTATTCGTCAGACGGGTATCAGTCATTGCGTACTCCCTTAGAAATCGGCGCGCGCCGTGATGCCGATCTGGCGTGGCGTGCCGATCACCGTGTTGTAGGCGCTCGGGCTGGTATTCCACATGCTGGTGTAATACTGCTTGTCGAACAGATTTTTAGCCCACAGCGACACATCCCAGCGGGTGCTGCCCTGACGGATTTTCACGCCCGCCGACAGATTGCTCAGGCTGTAGCCGGGAATGCGCGCATACTCGGACGCATCGAGCGTGCCGTAAGTACTGCTGCGGTAGGCGTAGTTGACGTTGCCGTAGGCTTCGACATTGGCGGCCACCGCCGTGGCGTACTGCGCACCGAGATTGGCAATCCAGCGCGGCGCATTGACCAGTGCAGCACGGCCGGACAGATCGCAGAAAGTACCGGCGCGCTCTGGCGGGCATGGTGCGTTTTTGTACTCCTTGTACTTCACGTCGTTGAACGAGCCGTTGGCATTGAGGGTAAAGCCCCGCGCCACCACCACACTGCTATCGAGTTCCAGACCACGGCTACGCACAGTACCGGCATTGGTCAGGTAAGAGGTGGCGCTGACCGGGTCATAGGCATTGCTCTGATAACCCGACACGTCGTTCCAGAACAGGCTGGCATTCAGTTGAACGCGACGTTCCAGCAGATTGCTCTTCACGCCCAGTTCGAAGTTATTGGCCTTCTCGTTATTCACTTTCAGCGAATTCACCCCGGCCGCGCCCGGCACCGACAGATTGATGCCACCCGATTTTTCACCGTGCGAAGCACTGGCGAAGGCCAGCACATCGGTATCGACCTTATAGGCCAGCGTCACCAGTGCCGACGGACTCAGTTTGTTCAGATGCACATCGCCCGAGTTATAGGCGCCGAAACGCGCATTGCGCGAGGCCAGCGCCGCGCCCGTCACTGGGACACCGCCCACCGGCGCATTGCGCGTGACCTGTGCCAGCTTGTCTTCGTAGGTGGCGCGCAGACCGCCCGTCAGATCCCACTGCGGATCGATATGCCAGATACTCTGGGCGAACAGCGCATAGCTATTCACGCGCAGATGGCCGTTACCGATGCTGGTGACATTGCTCCATGCACCGGCAGGCGTAGCGTTGAATTTGTCTGCCAGTGGACCGTTGTAGGTGAAATTGATGTTATCCAGATTCTGGTAGTAGTAATACGCGCCGAACACCGACTCCAGCGGCTGCCCCAGCGGCGTGGCCAGCCGCAGTTCCTGCGTGAACTGGCGATGCCGCGCCGCCGAACCGACATTCAGCGTCACCGGCACTTCCAGACCATCATCATTGTGCGGCGTGAAATTCCAGAAGCGCGCCGCGCTGATCGAGGTAAATTTGTAATCGTTGGCCAGCTTCCAGTTGACTTCACCCGACACACCGCCCTGATGCACATCGACGTGGGAACCGTTATCGAGATTCACCTGACGCAAGGACGGATCGGTCACCGGATGGCCGCCCACGGCTGCCGCCTGCGTCAGAAACCTGCCGCTCGGGCCAGCGTTATAGAACACCAGCGTACCGTTGTTGGAATCTTCGCGGTTGTAATCGGCGATCAGACGCGCGCTAATCGCCGCATTCGGTTCCAGCAGCAATTGCGCACGCACGCCATCGCGGTCACCGCCCTGCACTTTTTTACCGGTAAAGAGATTGGTGATGTAGCCATCTTCATGCGTCTTGTAGGCCGAGATCCGTCCGGCCGCCGTATCCGACAGTGCGCCCGACACCACCGCCTTGCCCTGCACATAGCCTTGCTGGCCTACCGACAGCTGGGCACTGTTCTCGTGACGATAGGTCGGCTGCTTGCTGGTGATATTCAGCACACCGGCCGTGGTGTTCTTGCCGAACAGCGTACCTTGCGGACCGCGCAGCAGTTCCAGTTGCTGGATATCGAGCGCATCAAAGGCTGCCATGCCGGGACGGGCCAGATACACATTGTCCAGATACACGCCGACACTGCCCTCCAGACCATCGCTGGCGGGATTATTACCAAGGCCGCGCACCGCAAAACTCATCTGGCGCGCATGCACGTAATTGACAGTGGTGCTCGGCAGCAGTTGCTGCAGATCCTGCACGCGATACACGCGATTGCCTTCCAGCGCACTCGCTTCGAGCACACTCATGGTGGTCGGCACGCTCTGCGACGATTCATTGCGACGGCGCGCCGACACGGTGACGCGTGCCACCACTTCCAGCGCCGCATCGGCACCTGCCGTGCTGGCGCTCGCGCCATCGGCCGCTGCATCAGCATTTGCTGCTTCGGCTGCCGCAGTGTCGGCTGGCGCAGCATCGGCTGGCGCAGCTTCGGCTGCCGCACTGATCGCCGCAGCGGCAGTCGCCACCGCCAGTTCCGCAGGACTAGCCTGCGCCGTCACGGCAAAGGCCAGACCATAGGCCGCAGCAAGCGCGACCACGATTTTTTTCTGTTGCATAACAATTCCCATTCTAAAAATATTGGGCGCAAAGGCCCTACCCGCCCGCGCTGGAGCGGACAGGAACTGTGATTACTAAAGGAAGAAGGGCGGCGCGGACGCCGCGATGGGTAACGCCTAGTGTGGCAGGACGCGGTAGCCGGCCAGATCCGGCGGGATCACCGCCTGCTCCGAGCGTGGTGTGCCATCCGGTACCCACTGATAAGGTAC
>JAIELO010000303.1 GCA_019752915.1 Burkholderiaceae bacterium | reverse complement strand
CGTTCAGCAAAAGGGCGCCTTCTATTTGTTTGACGCCTACCGCCGTCGGCTTGAGATCGACGCGGATTTCTGTTCCCCCGAACGTCAGGCAAATCTCACCCGCGCCGAACTGCTCGATGTGAATCAGGGCGCCTGCCGCATGCTGGCCTACCACGCCGAGGAGCTGGTCGGCCTGTCGGCCAGCCGTCTCGGGCTGGGCTCGCCGGTGGCGCTGCGCGCGCTGACGGCGCAACTGGGGCTGGAAGGGGCGCCGGCCGTGCTGCAGGAACTGGAGCTGATGCGTAGCGATCTGGTGGCGGTGCCGGTGGAACTGAGCTGGCAACGCATGGCGCAGCCCGATTTGCCGGGCCAGCCCGCAGGCCAGCCCGATCTGTTGCTGGGGGTGGCGCGCGATCTGAGCGAGCGGCGTCTGGCCAGCGAACAGTTGCAGCGCATGGCGCACTACGACAGCCTGACCGGGCTGCCCAATCGCACGCTGTTTTTCCGCACGCTCGAAGCGACTATCGCGCTGCTGGCCGGGCAGGCCAGTTGCGTGGTGGTGATGTTCATCGCCCTCGACCGCTTCAAGAGCGTCAACGACACGCTGGGCTCGCGTCAGGGCGACGAATTGCTGCGCCAGTTCAGTACCCGGCTGGTGCAGTGCGTGCGGCTGCGCGACACGGTAGGGCGCATGGGCGGCGATGAATTCGCCCTGATCCTGAGCGTGCCGCGCGAGCAGCTCGATCCGGTACAGACGGTGCATGACGTGCGTGCCACCTTGCGCCGGCCGTTCGAACTCGATGGCCATCACGCCGAACTCAGTGCCAGCATCGGCATCGCCATCTATCCCGACGATGCGGCCGATGCGCAAACGCTGGTGCAGTATGCCGATATCGCCATGGAGCGGGCGCGCCAGTCGGGACGCGACGGTTTCCGTTTCTACACGGCCGGCATGAATGCGCAGGTGGCAGCGCGGCTCGATCTGGAAGTGGCGCTGCGCCGTGCCGTCGAACAGCAGCAGTTGCTGCTGTATTACCAGCCCAAAGTGCGCCTCGATACGGGCCAGCTGGCTGGTGTGGAAGCCTTGCTGCGCTGGCAGCGTCCTGATTACGGGTTGGTCTACCCGTCTGAATTTGTCTCGGTACTGGAAGATACCGGGCTGATTGTGCGGGTGGGTGCGTGGATCATCGATAGCGCCTGCCGCCAGATCAGCCAGTGGCTGCGCAATGGCGTGGGGCCGGTACGGATCGCCGTGAATGTGGCAAGCCGCCAATTTGTCGAATGCGAGCTGGCGCAGGTGGTGCAGGCGGCCTTGCAGCGGCACTGCGTGCCGGCCGATTTGCTGGAACTGGAGCTGACGGAGACGGCACTGATGTCGAATAGCGAGCGCACCATCGGCGTGCTGTCCGAGCTCAAAGCGATGGGCCTGAAGGTGGCCATCGACGATTTCGGCACCGGCTATTCCTCGCTGGCCTATCTGCAGCGCTTTCCAATCGACAAGCTGAAAATCGATATCGCCTTCGTGCGCGATATCACCACCAATCCCAATGATGCAGCGATCGCCCTTGCCATCATTAATATGGCGCACAGCCTGAAGTTACGGGTGATCGCGGAAGGGGTGGAAACCGAAGAACAGCTCGAGTATCTGCGAAATAGCGCCTGTGACGAGATTCAGGGATTTTTATACAGCAGGCCGCTGACGGCAGCCGATATGGCTGCGCTGGTGCACTCGGGACGCGGACTGGCCGCCAGCGATGCGCCGCTTACGACGTGAAGTGATCGAAGCCCTGCAAGGCCAGATCCAGCGGCGCGCCGCTGGCATCGCACAGGCGCAGGCCTGACGCGGCGTCAATCCGGCCGACCCGGCTCACCGGCGTGGCCACGCTGGCGGCAGCGGCCAGAATCGCGCTGCGCGCGCTGGCGGGGGCGGTGAAGCACAGTTCGTAATCATCGCCGCCGGCGGCCGTGTAGGCGCGCCGCAGTGCGGTTTCGCGGGTTGCCAATACCGCACCGGCCGGCAGGGCATCGACGTCCAGGGTGGCGCCCACCCCGGACTGCGCCAGAATGTGCCCCAGATCACCGACCAGTCCGTCAGAAATATCGATGGCGGCATGGGCGATGCGCTGCTGTGCCAGTAGCATGCCCAGTTCCACGCGTGGCACTGGCAGGTGCATGCGCACGGCGGCCGCCTGCAAGCTGGCCGCGTCGAGCGCTACTTCATGGCGGTAGCCAGCCAGTGCCAGACGTGCGTCGCCCAGTGTGCCGGAGATCCAGAGGTCGTCATCGACTTGCGCAGCGCTGCGCCGCAGGGCGCTGTCCGGTGCCAGTTCGCCGAACACGGTGATGCAGATGGTGAGCGGGCCTTTGGTGGTGTCGCCGCCGATCAGTTCGATGTTGAAGGCGTCGGCCAGATCGAACAGGCCGCGCGAAAAGCCGTCCAGCCAGCTGCGCTCGGCCGCTGGCAAGGCCAGTGCCAGCGTGAAGCCGACCGGGCGCGCACCCATCGCGGCCAGATCGGACAGATTCACGGCCAGACTCTTGTGGCCCAGCCGGTAAGCATCTTCGCCGGCGAAGAAATGGCGGCCTTCCACCAGCATGTCCGACGAAATGGCGGTCTGCATGCCAGCGCCGGGGGTGAGCAGGGCGCAATCGTCACCGATGCCGAGGCTGGCACGTACGGGGTGACGGGGGCGCTGGAAGTATTCTTTGATGAGGTCGAATTCGGAGAGCATCGCCTATTGTACGCCGCACGCCGCTACCCCGCACACCGCTGCCATTAGATCGCGGTAGCGCTATCGGTGCGCGATTATTGTAAATTTCTATTAAATTTCATCGCTCGATATGAAATTATGATCGTTGCCCAACGGCGCATATAGTGCGGCGAACGCGGGGGTAATCCCGCTAAAAACGACAAAAATTCGGTTTAGCTTGATTCCTCATATCAATAATGCTGATATCCGTCATAGCTGTTGGTGAAAATACCTACTTAATTGAAAGAATTGGTCTGATAAAATCAACAGCTTTCCGACAGTACAAACAGGAAGGCAGCACAGCATGGATTCGTCATCTGAGAAAAAAGAAGAACTTCGCCAGCAATTGCGTCTCGCCGCACTCGAATACCACGAGTTTCCGACCCCGGGCAAAATCAGCGTTACCCCGACCAAACAACTGACCAACCAGCGCGATCTGGCGCTGGCCTATTCGCCCGGCGTGGCAGCGCCTTGCGAAGAGATCGTGATCGATCCGGCCAATTCCTATAAATACACGGCGCGCGGCAATCTGGTGGCGGTGATCACCAACGGTACCGCCGTGCTGGGTCTGGGCAATATCGGTCCGCTGGCGGCCAAGCCGGTGATGGAAGGCAAGGGCGTGCTGTTCAAGAAGTTCGCCGGCATCGATGTGTTCGACATCGAAATCAGCGAATCCGACCCTGACAAGCTGGTCGACATCATCGCGTCGCTGGAGCCGACCTTCGGTGGCGTGAATCTGGAAGATATCAAGGCGCCGGAGTGCTTCTATATCGAGCGCCAGTTGCGCGACCGGATGAAAATTCCCGTCTTCCATGACGACCAGCACGGTACTGCCATCATCGTCGGCGCTGCTATTACCAATGGTATCCAGTACGTCGGCAAAGACATCAAACAGTGCAAACTGGTGGTGTCGGGCGCCGGTGCCGCTGCGCTGGCCTGTCTGGATCTGATCGTCGATCTGGGCTTCCCGCTGGAAAACATCTACGTGACCGATCTGGCCGGCGTGGTCTACAAGGGCCGTGCCGAACTGATGGACCCGGACAAGGAACGCTTCGCGCAGGACACCAGCGCACGCAGTCTGGGCGAAGTGATTCAGGATGCCGACATTTTCCTCGGCCTGTCCGCCGGTGGCGTACTCAAGCCGGACATGGTACGCGCCATGGCACCGAATCCGCTGATTCTGGCGCTGGCCAACCCGACCCCGGAAATTCTGCCGGAAGAAGTGCGCGCCGTGCGCAATGATGCGGTGATCTGCACCGGCCGTTCGGACTATCCGAATCAGGTCAACAACGTGCTGTGCTTCCCGTACATCTTCCGTGGCGCGCTCGATTGCGGCGCTACCACCATCACGCGCGAAATGGAAATCGCCGTGGTGCATGCGATT
>JAIELO010000184.1 GCA_019752915.1 Burkholderiaceae bacterium | reverse complement strand
TGCGTAACCTGATTCCGAACGAACTGGCGAAAGGCTTCGGCTTCTTCCAGTCCAAGGCAGCCAGCGCGTTCTCGCCCGTTGCCGTCACGCCTGATGAACTGGGCGAACACTGGGCTGCCTGCAAAGTCCATCTGCCGCTGCTGGTGGAACTGAACCACAAGCCGTTCGGCAAACCGAATGCCGGTGAAGACATGACCTTCAACTTTGCGCAACTGGTGGCGCATGCGGCCAGCACGCGCGAACTGGCGGCCGGTACCATCATCGGTTCGGGTACGGTCTCCAACAAGCAGGGCAGCCTGCATGGGTCGAGTATCGAAAATGGCGGCGTCGGGTACTGCTGTCTGGCCGAAGTGCGCATGTATGAAACCATCGAAACGGGCAAGCCGCAGACCAGCTACCTGCAATTTGGTGATACCGTGCGCATCGAAATGCACGATACCGACGGTCGCAGTATTTTCGGCGCCATCGAACAAACCGTTACCCATTATTCGGAGCGTTAATTCCTTCAACGCCGCAGAATCCATACGCCAGAAAGGCGGTACCGTCCATGCAGCAAGCACCACTCGATATTCCCGCACTGGTTGATCGCAGTCCGATCAGCAGATTCCAGATGGGCGTGTATCTGCTGTGCGGGCTGTGCATTCTGATGGATGGTTTCGACGTGCAGGCCATGGGCTATGTGGCGCCGGCCATCATTCAGGAGTGGCATGTCAGCAAAGCCAGTCTGGGGCCGGTGTTCGGTGCCGGGCTATTCGGCATGCTGGCAGGGTCGCTGCTGTTTAGCGTGCTGGCCGATAAAATCGGCCGCCGCCCGGTGCTGATCGGAGCCACGCTGTTCTTCTCGGTGTGCATGCTGCTCACGCCGGCCTGCACCACGCTAGAGCAATTGCAATGGCTACGCTTTATCACCGGGCTGGGACTGGGCGCGATCATGCCGAATGTGATGGCGCTAGCGGGCGAATATAGCCCGCAGCGGCGCCGTGTCACGCTGATGATGCTGGTGTCCTGCGGCTTCACCGTGGGAGCCGTATTGGGCGGGCTGGTGGCGGCAGTGCTGATGCCTCGCTACGGCTGGCATGCGGTGTTCTACGTTGGCGGTGCTGTGCCGCTGGTGATCGGCTTGCTGATGCTGTGGATGCTGCCGGAATCGATGCAGTTCGTGCTGCTCAGTGGTAAGCGGGTGGAGCGGGTGGCGCAATGGCTGCGGCGTATCGATCCCACCTTGCCTCTACAGCACGGGCAGCGCTATCTGGTGCAGGAAGCGGCCGAGCGGCGTGGTTCGGTGGTGGCGCTGTTCCAGTCCGGACGTAGCCGCACCACGCTGCTCCTCTGGCTGGTCAATTTCCTGAATCTGCTCAACCTGTACTTTCTATCCAACTGGCTGCCGACCATCCTCAAGGATGCCGGACTGTCGACCAGTATGGCGGTGCTGGCGGGGACGATTCTTCCTGTCGGCGGCACTATCGGCACGCTGCTGATGGGGCAGATGATCGACCGGTCCAGCTTCCGCAGCGTGCTGATTCCCGGCTTTCTGGTGGCCAGCGTGGCGATTGCGCTGATTGGTCAGGCGCAGGGCGCGCTGTGGTTGCTGTGCGCGGCAATTCTGGTGGCGGGCTTTTGCATCGTCGGCGGCCAGCCTGCTGTGAATGCGCTGGCGGCCAGCTACTATCCCACCACTTTGCGCGCCACCGGCATCGGCTGGAGTCTGGGCGTGGGACGCATCGGTTCCATCATCGGACCGGTACTCGGTGGCGAATTAATCCGCATGAACTGGCCCAATAGCACCATCTTCGTCATCGCCGCCGTGCCCGCGCTGCTGTCGGCCATCATGCTGTGGCTGATGGCGTCACCCTCATCCGTGCAGCAAGACTGAACCTATTTTCGAGATCAAGCATGAAGCTCTATACCTATTTCCGTAGTTCCGCAGCCTACCGTGTGCGCATCGCCCTGAACCTCAAAGGGCTCGATTATGAAGCCGTTCCTGTGCACCTGCTGCGCGACGGTGGTGAGCAGTTGCAGCCGGCTTACCGCGCCGTCAATCCGGCCGGGCTGTTGCCGGCGCTGGACGATGGTGCCGCTGCGATTGGCCAGTCGCTGGCGATTATCGAGTATCTCGACGAGACCCGCCCACAGCTGCCACTGCTGCCGGCCGATGCTGCAGGTCGTGCGCGGGTGCGTGCACTGGCGCTGACGGTGGCTGCCGACACGCACCCGCTGGGCAATCTGCGGGTGCTCAAGTATCTGACCGGCGAGCTGAAAATTAGTGAAGAAATGAAGCTGGGCTGGCAGCATCACTGGATGGCGACGGGGCTGGCGGCACTGGAACGCCTGCTGGCGGACGATGCCCGTACCGGCCGTTTCTGCCATGGCGATACGCCGACGCTGGCCGATTGCTGTCTGGTGCCGCAAGTGTTCAATGCGCAGCGCTTCCAGCTTGATCTGAGCCCATATCCCACCATCATGCGCATCCACGGCGCCTGTGCCGAACTGCCCGCGTTCCAGCAGGCCCATCCGGCGCAGCAAGCAGACGCCGAGTAAGTCTGGCCGTTGCGGGCTTACGGTCGTCCGGCCGCGCGGCCACGAGGTGCGGGGGGGGAGCGCTATGCGACCGTGCTAGCCGTTGCGTACCACGCGGTTACGGCCCGCTTCCTTGGCCTGATACAGCGCCTTGTCGGCACGCGAGACCAGCGAGGACGGCGTATCCGTCAGGTTTTCCGGGGTTGCCGCCGCCACGCCGATGCTGATCGTGAAGCGGATGCTTTCCCCCTTATCGCCCAGCACCACCAAGTTGGCTATCTCTTCCCGCAAACGCTCGGCAGCACTGGCCGCAACATCAATCGGCGTTTCCGGCATCAGCAAGACAAACTCCTCACCACCGAAGCGCGATGCCAGATCAATCTGCCTTACGCCGCCAGCGAGCGCCTTGGCGACCGCGATAATCACCCGGTCACCCGCTTCATGGCCATACTGGTCATTTACGTTCTTGAAGTGATCGATATCGGCCATTAGCAGCGACAGCGGGTGGTGGTGGCGACGTCCCCGATCTAGCTCGCGGTCGATCTGTTCTGTCATGCGGCGCCGGTTGCCGATTCCGGTCAGCGGGTCGGTGGTGGCGAGTAGTTCCAGCTTGGCGTTCGCTGCCAGCAGCTCCTGGGTGCGTTGCAGTACTCTTGCTTCCAGCTGACTATGTTCATCGTGCAGGGCATTGAGCGTGGCGCGTCGTGCCCGCAGGGCAAACACCAGCGCAGAAATCAGCAAGCCTTGCAGGATGATCAGTGCCCCACCCAGCAGAATCTGCCACCAGTAGCGTTCGAACAGCGAGCTGGAATGTTCGGGCCAGCGGCCTGCTACGGCATCGCCGGGCAGACTGGCGCGCGGGCTGGCCGGTGGCGCTGGCAAGGCCGTACCACTACCGTCAGGTGCTGCCGGCTGCGGCAGGCGGATACTATCGGCGTTGCGCCACGGGCGTCGCTGTGGTGCAGATTTTTGCAGCAGTGGCTGAACCACCCGCTCCAGCAGTTGCTGGCGCAGTTCGTGGAATTGTTCGGGGAGGGCGGTATGCGCCAGACGCTGCCCGTGGTTCGCAGCCAGTGCGCAGGCCGGTGTCGCCAGCAGCGCCATGAGCAATACCCCGAATGCGCGCAGTTTGCTGGCGCTGGAGGGGAACAATGGGCGGCTCCGGTAGGGCATGCTGGCCTGCACTTTTTGGGCAGAAGGGGCGGTGCGTTGAAGGTGTTTCGAGTCTAGCACGCTTTATTGCCGCGTACCTCATCGACTGTGGTTAAGCGGCACAACAAATGCTGCATGCCAGACGCGGCAGCGTTGCAGTGCGGTTTCAGGCTGCGCGCAGTGCGTCGACAATCGGCATGCGGGCGGCCCGCAGGGCAGGCAGGAAGCCACCAATCGCGCCCATCGCCAGCGAGAACAGCAAGGTTTTCAGGATGATCGCGGTGGTCAGACGGAAGCCGAATGCCAGTTCCGAGAAGGACTGGAAATTGGTGGTTGAAAACGAGATGAACTGCATCATTGTTGAAGATGAACCTGCTGCCCAATCCATTCTTGAAAATTACATTTCCAGATGTCCTGATGTGCGCTGCTCCGGAACTTTTGCCGATGC
>JAIELO010000270.1 GCA_019752915.1 Burkholderiaceae bacterium | reverse complement strand
TGGAGGTGGCGCTGTTCAAGAAGCCGATGGTGATCGCCTATCGCATGATGGAGCTGGAATGGCAGATCCTGCGCCACTTCGGCTACCAGCCGTGGATCGGTTTACCGAATATTCTGGCGCGCGAATTCCTGGTGCCGGAACTGCTGCAGGACGCCGCCAATCCGCAAGCGCTGGCCGACGCCATGTGGCAGCAGCTAAGCGATGCGCCACATCGCCTCCGGCTGGCGCAGCGCTTCACCGACATGCATCACAGCCTGCTGCGCAATAGCGCGGCGGAGAGCGCGGCTGCCGTGCTCAAAGTAATCCAAGCATAAGAGAATCAACGTGAATAACCCAACTCCCGGCCTGTTCGACTTTCTGCCCGACTCGCCTGATGAAATCATTTGTGGCGTGGACGAAGCAGGGCGCGGGCCGCTGGCCGGTCCGGTGTATGCGGCGGCCGTGATCCTTGATCCGGCGCGCCCGATCGACGGCTTGCGCGACTCGAAAAAACTCACCGAAGCCAAGCGCGATTTGCTGGCACCGCTGATCAAGGCTAACGCACTGGCGTGGGCGATTGCCGAAGCATCCGAAGCGGAAATCGACGAACTCAATATTTTGCAGGCGTCGATGCTGGCCATGCGGCGCGCTGTGGAAGCGCTGCAGGTGGTGCCGACGCTGGCACTGATTGATGGTAACCGCTGCCCGGTGATGAAGATCCAGAGCATTGCCATCGTCGGTGGTGACGACAAGGTTGACGCGATTTCGGCAGCCTCGATTCTCGCCAAGACAGCGCGCGATGCGGCACTCGTGACCCTGCACGCCCAGTATCCGCAGTACTGCTTTGATCAGCATAAGGGCTATGGTACGGCGCTGCATCTGGCGCGCTTGCGCGAATTCGGCGCTTCGCCAGTACACCGTCGCAGCTTTGCACCGGTGCGTGCAGTGCTGGCAAAAAAACTGGAAGGGGCAGCATGAAAACCATCACTTCGCGCGATAACGCGCAATACAAAGAACTGGTGAAGCTGGCCGGTAACGCCGCAGCACGGCGCAAGCTGGGTCGCACCCTGCTCGATGGCGTGCATCTGTGTCAGGCCTATCTGCCGCTGCGAGGTTTGCCGGAGCAGTGCATCGTCAGCGAATCGGCGCTGCAGAACCCGGAAGTGATGGAGATCATCGGGCGGCTCGAAGCGCAGCATGCCCACGTACTGGCCTTGCCCGACAGCCTGTACAAGGCGATCTCGCAGGTGGAACACGGGGTCGGCGTGATGTTCTCGATCGCCACGCCGGAACGCACCGTCAGTGCGCCCTTGTCTGCCTCGGCTGTGCTGCTCGATAATGTGCAGGATCCCGGCAATGTCGGTTCCATCCTGCGCAGCGCCGCTGCGGCTGGCATCAAGCAAGTGTATTGCAGCGCCGGTACGGCGTTCTGCTGGTCGCCCAAAGTGTTGCGCGCCGCAATGGGGGCCCACTTCGTGCTCGATATTTACGAAGATGTCGATCTGGCGGCATTGGTGTCGTCCTCGCAGGTGACCACGCTGGCCACCAGTGGTTATGCGACCCAGCGGCTGTATGATGTCGACCTGCGCCAGCCGGTGGCATGGCTGTTTGGCCATGAGGGGCAGGGCGTGGCCGATGATCTGTTGTCGCTAGCGACCCATCAGGTGGTGATTCCCCATCTGGGTCAGGTTGAGTCGCTCAACGTTGCCGCATGTGCGGCAGTATGCTTTTTCGAACAAGTCAGGCAGAATCAAGTCTAGAATCAGGTCTAACGGCCTTACATGGAGTCCCGGATGGACATCGCGCAGTTGCACTTTCTGGTTGCCGAAGCGGAGCAGACGCAGCGTCTGGCACTAGCCGATGTTCTGGTGCACATGGGCGTGGGGCATATTACCCAGGTGCCGGACGGGCATACTGCGCTACGTCACCTCACTGCCGGTCTGGCGCCACTGGTCGATGCGGCCATCCTCGATCTGAGCCTGCCGGGCATGGATGCGCTGGAATTGATCCGCCGTCTGGCCGAACTGAAATGCCGCAGCGGGATTATCGTGCTTGGTGCGCAGAGCAGTGCCGTGCTGATTTCCGTGGAAACCATGGCGCAGGCCTACGGCGTGAATATCTGGGGCACGTTGACCAAGCCGGTGTCGCCCGCGCGGCTGGAGGCGTTGATCCAGCATGCCTTGCTGCCGGCTGCGCAGCGCAATACCGAAGGACACCGCCAGCTGCCGCAATTCAGTTTTTCCGAGGTGGGACAGGCATTGCAGGATGGCCAGTTCGACCCGTATTTTCAGCCCAAGATCGAACTTGAAACAGGGCAGGTCAAGGGGCTGGAGATGTTTGCGCGCTGGCGCCACCCGGTATTCGGTGTGCTCGAACCGGTATCGTTCATGCGCGTGCTGGAACAGCACAAACGGATCGATTTTCTGGACTGGACGCTGATCGAAAAATCGGTGGCGGCCTGCCGCGCGCTGCACGATCAGGGCATCCCGATTTCCGTGTCGATCAACGTCGATCCGAGCACACTGGCGCATCCGCAATTCATGGAGCAGATGGCGGCCTGTCTGGAACGACACCGCATCATGGCCGATTACATTACCTTCGAGATGACCGAGTCGGCAGTGCTGACCACCGAACCGCACTTCATCGAACGGTTGATACGGCTGCGCATGAAGGGCTACGGACTGGCGATTGACGACTACGGCACTGGTCGCAGCAATCTGCAACTGCTTGCGCGCATCCCGTTTTCGGAACTGAAAATCGACCGCAGCTTCGTCGATGGCGCTTTCAAGAAGCCTGCGATTGCTGCCGTGCTGCGTTCCTGCCTTGGTCTGGCGCGCAATCTGGACCGCCGCTCGGTGGCGGTCGGTGTGGAAACCAAGGAAGACTGGGATTTCCTGCAAGGTCTGGGCTGTACTTACGCGCAAGGCTATTACATCGCCAAACCGATGCCGGTAGAAGATTTCCCGGCGTGGCTCACCGACTGGCGGCACTTCTTCTAGCTGCCGCTGGTGGCGCAGATCGGATCGGCGCCTAGCGTCTGAAGCCGGCGCTAGAAAGCGTTTTGAAAGCTTGGCCGTTCTACACTCCTGCCCGAACTAGCAACAGGAGACACTATGAACGCCACCGCATCCCACAACAAGGCGTCTAGCGCACAGCCAACCGGCAGCAGCGTTAGTCCCATTCTCGAAGACAGCGTCGGTAGCCCGCGCACACCGTGGCATATGTTTGCCTGGCGTGCCATGGAGCTGCGCATCGGTCTGGTGCCCTTACCGATTTACCTGATGTTACTGGCCCTGATTGGTGGTTTTGTCGCCATGGGCAAAGTTCCCACGGATATTTCCGTGTCCATCGCCGTGCTGGCAGTGGGCGGCTTCACCTGCGCCGAATTCGGCAAGCGCATGCCGCTGCTGCGCCACATCGGTGCTGCGGCCATCTTCGCTACTTTTGTGCCATCGTTCCTCGTGTACGTTCATGCTATGCCGCCGGCACTGCTGAAGAACGTAGCCGAATTCACCAAGAACAGTAACTTCCTCTATCTGTTTATTGCCTCGATCGTGGTGGGCAGTATTTTCAGCATGGACCGTGAGGTGCTGGTTAAAGGCTTCCTGAAGATCTTCGCGCCGCTGGCGGCAGGGACGGTACTCGCGGCGATTGTTGGCACCGCCGTCGGCACGGCGCTCGGCATGAGCTGGCAGCACACGCTGTTCTTCATCGTGGTGCCGATTATGGCCGGTGGTGTGGGCGAGGGCGCGATTCCGCTGTCGATCGGATATGCCGCCATACTCGGGCAGGCACAGGGCGATATTTTTGCGGAAGTGCTGCCGCCGGTGATGCTGGGCAGCCTGAGTGCGATTCTGATGTCCGGCGCGCTCAATTTTGTCGGCAAGCGTTACCCGCAGCTGACCGGTGAAGGGCGCTTGCAGCCCGGTGTCGAAGCAGACGTGCGGGTAGCCGAACTGCCCGCCGGCAGTGTTGATGTGACCCAGATCGCGGCGGCCGGCCTGACGGCGATTACGCTGTACATGGTCGGCCTGATGGCCTTCAAGCTGTTCGAGTTTCCTGCGCCGGTGGTGATGCTGTTCGTCGCCGTGCTGCTGATGCTGTGCCGCGCTGTGTCGCCACAGCTACAACAGGCTTCCGGA
>JAIELO010000417.1 GCA_019752915.1 Burkholderiaceae bacterium | reverse complement strand
GTTTGCGCTTCGCGGTACACCGGTTCCGGCGCCACGTCGTCCTGTGCGTGCGGACGGAAAATCGGCTGGAACACGCCGTACTGCAGCCAGCGCGTATACAGTTCGTTATCGAGTACCGGATTGGCAAAGCCGCCCAGATCGGAGTGCATATAGGCGGCACCCTGCATGCCCATCTGCAGAGCGATTTCCGGCTGGGCATGCAGTCCGCCCCAGCTGCGGTCGACGTCCCCCGACCATGGAATGATGCCGTAGCGCTGGGTGCCGGAATAACCGGCACGCATCAGCACGAACGGGCGCTCGGTCGGATAATCCTGCTGGTAGCCTTCTGCCACCAGTCGTGCCCACTGGTGGCCGTAGATGTTGTGTACCGCGTCGGCGCTGCCAGTGGCGTGCTGCATGGCGCTCGGGTGCACTTCGGGTTCGCCCAGATCGCCCCACACGCCGCTCACGCCTTGCTGGTGCAGCTCTTTGTAGATATTCCAGAACCACTGTTTGCCGGGCTGGCCGAAGATGTCGATCAGACCGGTGTGGCCGAAATAGAAGTCGTAGGCCAGCGGCGCGCCGCTGGCGTCGGTGCCGAGGATTTTCTTATCCACCGCTTCCTGCCAGCGCGCCGAGGTGTCGACGATGAACGGTTCGGTGATGACGACAGTCTGTACGCCTTTGTTGCGGAAGTCGCTGATCATGCCGACCGGGTTGGGGAAGTTATCCTTGTCCCAGCTCAGGTTACCCATGGTGCCTTTGACCTCTTTGCCGAACCAGAACAGGTCGAACACGATGGCGTCGAGCGGGATGTCGTCGGCGATGAACTGGTTGACGGTGGCGCGTGCAATGGCTTCGTCACGGTAGCCGAAGCGCATCGCGAAATTGCCGAAGGCCCAGCGCGGTGGCAAAGGCTGTTTGCCGGTCAGGCTGGTGTAGTTGCCGATCACGTCTTCCCAGCTGTCGCCGGCGATCACCTGATAGGTCTTGCGGCCACCAACGGTCTCGTAGGTCAGGCTGTTGTCTTTGCGGCTGTCGAAATCGAGGTAACCGGTTTGCGGGTTGTCGAAGTGGAGCGCATACATTTTCGACGACAGCGCCAGTGGCATGCTGTAACCCATCTGGGTGGAGCGCTCGGCGTAGCCGTAGTGTGCCTTGTTATACAGCGTGAAACGGTTGCCGCGCCGGTTCATGCCGACCGCGCGCTCGCCAGCGCCGTACAGTGCTTCATCTTTATCGAGGGCGAATTCGATGGCCTGCAGGGTGCGGGCGCTGCCCTGATGGATGTCTTTGCTGCCGTTGACTACGTCATCCTGTTTGCTCAGGTAGCCGTGTTTTTCCGCCACCAGTTTGCGGCCTTTGTAGGCATAGGCGATCTGGAACGGCGCTTTGGTAATCGTGACCTGCATGGCGCCGGCCGTATAAGTGAGGCTGGCAGCTTTGCTGGCAAGTGTGGTTTTTACGGTCGCTGGCGCCAGCACCACAGCATGGGAGGAGGCGTCCGGTGCTTCGCCGCGTGGTACAAAGGTGGTCTCGACGATGCTGGCGGTGTAGGGCTTGATCAGGTAGTAGCCATCGCTGGTGCGCACTTCCAGTACGCCATCGCGGCTGGTGGCGCTTTCAAATTTGCGTTCGGCGTTCTGCGCTAGCGCAGTTTGGCTGGTCAGCAAGGCGAACGGCAGCAGGGTGGCAAGGCGGGCGAAAGTAGGATTTTTCATGTAGTCGGATCGTCTCGAAAGGGCTGGTGTTTATGTTGTTTGGCTACATTTAACACTGATTTTCCACCCTGTGGATGGCTTTTTTCCTATATTTTACTAGGGATTCTTTCATTTGACACACATGGTGCGCCGTGTTATTTTGCTACAAATCTCAAAAATAGTCGGGGACCCGCCGCATGCATTCTTCCACCAGTAAGCCCATCCTGTCGTTCTGGCAGTTATGGAATATGAGCTTCGGCTTTTTCGGCATCCAGTTCGGCTTCGCGCTGCAAAATGCCAACACTAGCCGGATCTTCTCCACGCTCGGTGCGAATCCCGACGATCTGTCCTTATTCTGGCTGGCCGCACCGGTGACCGGTTTGCTGGTACAGCCGATTATCGGCTACCTGAGCGACAACACCTGGCACCCGACCTGGGGTCGCCGCCGTCCGTTCTTCTTCATTGGCGCCTTGCTGGCGTCGATTGCGCTGTTCCTGATGCCGAATTCGACCGCGCTGTGGATGGCAGTTGCCGTGCTGTGGCTGATGGATGGTGCCATCAACGTCTCGATGGAGCCGTTCCGCGCGTTCGTCGGCGATAAGCTGGGCCCATCGCAGCAGACCGCCGGTTTCGCCATGCAGACCTTCTTCATTGGCTGGGGCGCAGTGATCGCGTCGCTGCTGCCGACCATTTTTGCCGAGTACCTGAACGTGAGCAATGTGCCCGTCAACGGTGCGATTCCCGACACGGTGCGCTATTCCTTCTACAGTGGTGGCGCCATCTATATGCTGGCCGTGCTGTGGACCGTGCTGACGGCCAAAGAAACCCCGCCGGACGATCTGGAAGCATTCCGCGCCGAGCAGCGCCGCACCAAGGGTATGGCGTTTGCCATGCGCGAGATCATGGGCGGCTTCACCCGTATGCCGGCCACCATGCTGCAACTGGCAGCGGTGCAGTTCTTTACCTGGATCGCACTGTTCGCGATGTGGATCTACACCACTTCGGCGATCGGTGAAAACGTGTTCGGTACCGTCGATGCGCAATCGGCCGCCTATCAGGAAGCTGGTAACCGGGTGGGCGTGATGTTCGCGGTGTACAGTGGCGTATCGGCACTGGCCGCGTTCATCCTGCCGATCTTCGCGCGTTACACCAGCCGTAAGTTTGTGCACATGAGCTGTCTGGTCATCGGCGGCGTGAGTCTGTTCAGCGTCTACGCGATCCACGACGTCAGCCTGCTGTACCTGCCGATGATCGGCGTTGGCATCGCCTGGGCCAGCATTCTGACCATGCCTTATGCGATTCTGGCGGGGGCACTGCCGGCCAAGCGCATGGGCTACTACATGGGCGTGTTCAATTTCTTCATCGTGATTCCGCAAATCGTCAGTGGTCTGCTGCTCGGTTTCGTCACCAAGCACCTGTTCAATGGCCACACCGTGCAGACGGTGATGCTGGGCGGTGTGTGCATGATCGTGGCCGGTATTCTGACCCTGATCGTGCGCGATAACGCAGAACCGGTCGGCCAATAATGTAATATTGTTCGTATGATCATTTTTCGCGCTGTGCTGTGCTGTGCTGTGCTGCCAGTCTGACTGGTATGGCAGGCGCGAAATCTGCCCTTTCCTGCCTTTCCTTTGCGCGGAGCGAACATGAGCATTCAGAATCGATCGACCCATCCTTTTTCCGGTCAGCGGCCGGGCACTTCCGGTCTGCGTAAAAAAGTCACGGTGTTCCAGCAACCGGGCTATCTCGAAAATTTTGTCCAGAGCGTGTTCGATACGCTGGGTGACTGCACCGGCCAGACGCTGGTGCTGGGCGGCGATGGCCGCTATCACAACCGGGTCGCCGTACAGACCATTTTGCATATGGCAGCGGCACATGGCTATGCGCGCGTGCTGGTAGGGCAGGGCGGCATACTGTCCACCCCTGCCGTTAGCTGCGTGATCCGCAAACACGCTGCGCTGGGCGGCATCGTGCTGTCGGCCAGCCACAACCCCGGCGGCATCGACGGCGACTTCGGCATCAAGTACAACATCGCCAATGGCGGCCCGGCGCCGGAGAGTGTCACCGAGGCGATTTTCCAGTTCAGTGGCAGCATTAGCGCCTACCGCATCAGCGATGCGCCGGAGATCGATCTGCAGCGCCTCGGCACCCAGCAGATCGAGCAGATGGTGGTGGAAGTGATCGATCCGGTGGCCGATTACGCGGAGCTGATGCAGCAGCTGTTTGATTTCGATGCCATGCGCGCGTTGTTTGCCGGTGGCTTCCGCATGTGCTTTGACGGCATGCACGCCGTATCCGGTCCGTATGCGCAAGCGATACTGGAAGGACTGCTGGGGGCACCGGCCGGCACGGTGATCAACGCGCAGCCGCTGGAAGATTTCGGCGGCCATCATCCCGACCCGAATCCTGTCAACGCGGCCCAGCTGATCGGCATCATGGCCAACGAG
>JAIELO010000231.1 GCA_019752915.1 Burkholderiaceae bacterium | reverse complement strand
ATGGATGCGGTCCAGCGCGAACTGCGCGAGATCGGTGGTACGTCGGTGCTGATCTACGACCAGACCTGCGCGGCCGAAAAACGCCGTCGCCGCAAGGCCAACGCGCACAAAGCGTTGGCCGGCCAGTTCCCTGACCCGGCCAAACGCATGGTGATTAACGAAGCCGTGTGTGAAGGCTGCGGCGATTGCGGCATCCAGTCCAACTGCGTGTCGATCCTGCCGAAGGAAACGGAATTCGGCCGCAAGCGCACCATCGACCAGTCGTCCTGCAACAAGGACTACTCGTGCGTGAAAGGCTTCTGCCCGAGCTTCGTCACGGTGCAAGGTGGCAGCCTGAAAAAATCGCGCGCCGGCGTCACCAAGGACAATGCCGATGACGGCTTCGGCGCACTGCCGGAACCGGCCCTGCCATCCTGCGATCAGCCGTATAACATCCTGATCAACGGTATCGGCGGCACCGGTGTGATTACCGTCGGCGCCCTGATGGGCATGGCCGCGCATCTGGAAGGCAAAGGCGCTTCGGTGCTGGATATGACCGGTATGTCGCAGAAAAACGGCTCGGTCACTTCGCACGTGAAGATTGCCCGCAGCCCGGCCCACCTGCGTGCCCAGCGCATCGCCACCGGTGAAGCAGACGTGATTCTCGGCTGCGATATGCTAACCGCCGGTGCTGCCGACGCAGTCTCGAAAATGCGTCCGGGCCGCACGCTGGCGGTCGTCAATCTGCACCAGCAGCCACCCGGCACCTTCGCCCAGAACGCCGACTGGCAGTATCCGGTCGAAGAAGTGCGCGCCCTGATCGAAGAATCGGTGGGCGCTGGCGCCGCCGACTTCATCGACGCTACCAAACTGGCCACCGCGCTGATGGGTGACTCGATTGCCGCCAATCTGTTCATGCTCGGTTACGCCTGGCAGAAAGGCCGGATTCCCCTCAACGAAGCGTCGCTGCTGCGCGCCATCGAACTCAATGGCGTGGGCATCGCGTCCAACAAGAAGAGCTTCCTGTGGGGCCGCCGTGCTGCCGTCGATCTGGCCAAAGTCCAGCGCGTGGCAAGCCCGGCGCAAGCGATCGTGATGCAGATGCCGCAAAGTCTGGAAACCATCATCGGCAAGCGCGTCGAGTTCCTGACCGCCTATCAGAACGCTGCCTACGCGGCCAGCTACCAGCAACTGGTGGAACAGGTCCGCACCCGCGAAAGCGCACTGGGTCTGGGCAACAAGCTGTCCACCGCTGTCGCCAAGTACGCCTTCAAGCTGATGGCCTACAAGGATGAATACGAAGTGGCGCGCCTGTACACCGACGGCCGTTTCGTCGAGCAGTTGCAGCAGCAGTTCGAAGGCAATTTCTCGCTCAAGTTCAATCTGGCGCCACCGCTGTTCGCCAAAAAAGACGCCAAAGGCCACATGGTCAAAGCGGAATTCGGCTCGTGGATGTGGCATGCCTTCAAAGTACTGGCCAAGCTGAAAGGCTTGCGCGGCGGTGCTTTTGACCTGTTCGGCCACACCGCAGAACGCAAGATGGAGCGCGCGCTGATCGTCGAATACCGCGAACTGGTACAAACTCTGAGCAGCGCGCTGTCGCCGGAAAACCACGCGCAAGCGGTGGAACTGGCCAGCCTGCCGGAAAAAGTCCGCGGTTTCGGCCACGTCAAAGAGCTGGCCGTGGCCACCTTCCGCAGCGAAAAAGCCCGTCTGCTGGGCCTGTTCGGCCAGCAACGCGCCGCCTAAGCCGCAACGCGGGGGACGCCGGGGTGCCATCGCCCTCGGCTGCCCCCCGCCACGTTTTTCCGCGTCGCGGGCGATGTGATTGACGTTTACGTAAAGGGAAACGTAAACGTCATATAATGGCCTGACGACGCAGATCGCTACCAGAATTCAAGGGACATTCATGACCGACCTCTCTACCCCGACCCAGGCTGCCGTGCCGGAACAGCCACGCCTGAATAACAAAATCCGCTTTGTCACCGCCGCCTCGCTATTCGACGGCCACGACGCTTCGATCAACATCATGCGCCGCATTCTGCAATCGAACGGCGTGGAAGTGGTGCATCTGGGTCACAACCGTTCGGTCGACGAAGTCGTCACCGCGGCACTGGCCGAAGACGTGCAGGGTATCGCCATCTCCAGCTATCAGGGTGGCCACGTCGAATATTTCAAGTACATGATCGACCTGCTGCGTCAGCGCGGCGGCGCCCACATCAAGGTGTTCGGTGGTGGTGGCGGCGTGATCGTGCCCGATGAAATCGCCGATCTGCATGCCTATGGTGTGAGCAAAATTTTCAGCCCCGAAGATGGCCAGCGTATGGGTCTGGTCGGGATGATCCAGTGGATGGTGCAGCAGTGCGACATCAATCTGTGCGACTACTCGCCGACCACGCTGGCACCGCTGCGCGAAGGCAGCATCGAGAGCCGCCACCGCCCGCTGGCCCAGCTGATCACCGCGCTGGAAAACGAACAGGCCGCACCGGCGCTGCGCGCCGAACTGCTGGCCGCCGCCGCAGGGCTGGCCGTGCCCGTGCTGGGCATCACCGGCACCGGTGGCGCCGGTAAATCCTCGCTGACCGATGAACTGATCCGCCGCATCCGTCTCGATCAGGGCGACGCGCTGAATATCGCGGTGATCTCGATCGATCCGTCACGCCGCAAATCCGGTGGCGCGCTGCTCGGTGACCGGATCCGCATGAACGCCATCAACCCGTGGGGCGGTCAGGCGCGCGTGTTCATGCGCTCGCTGGCGACCCGCGAAGCCGGTTCGGAAATTTCGCAAGCGCTGCCGGACGTGATCGCCGCCTGCAAAGTGGCAGGCTTCGATCTGGTGATCGTCGAGACCTCCGGCATCGGTCAGGGCGATGCGGCCATCGTGCAGCACGTCGATGTGTCGATGTATGTGATGACGCCGGAATTCGGCGCCGCCTCACAGCTGGAAAAAATCGACATGCTCGATTTCGCCGACTTCATCGCCATCAATAAATTCGACCGCAAAGGTGCACTCGATGCGCTGCGCGACGTCGCCAAACAGTATCAGCGCAACCGCGAACTGTGGAGCCAGCGTCCCGAAGAAATGCCGGTGTTCGGTACGCAAGCGTCGCGCTTCAATGACGACGGCGTGACCGCGCTATATCAGGGTCTGCTGCCGAAACTGGCCAGCTTCGGGCTGGCCGCCAAAGCAGGCAAGCTGGCGCCGGTCGAAGTACGTTACTCCAGTGGCAAAAACGTCATCGTGCCACCGGCACGGGCGCGCTATCTGGCCGAAATCGCCGACACCGTGCGCGGCTACCACCGCCATACGGGCAAGCAGGTCAAACTGGCACGCGAGCGCCAGCAACTGAGCGAAGCCAAGCGCATGCTGGCTGCCGCACAGCGACCTGCCGACTTCGATGATCTGATCACGGAGCGCGATAGCGCCATGGATGCCGGCGCTAAAAAGCTGCTGGCACAATGGCCGGATCTGCAGGCTGCCTACGCCGGTGACGACTACGTGGTGAAAATCCGCGACAAGGAAATCCGCACCCGTCTGGTCCAGCACACCCTGTCCGGCACCAAGATCCGCAAGGTCGCCCTGCCACGCTATGAAGACCATGGCGAAGTACTGCGCTTCCTGATGCTGGAAAACGTGCCCGGCTCGTTCCCGTTCACCGCTGGCGTGTTTGCCTTCAAACGCGAAGGCGAAGACCCGACCCGTATGTTCGCCGGTGAAGGCGACGCCTTCCGCACCAACCGCCGCTTCAAGCTGGTCTCGACCGGCATGGATGCCAAGCGTCTGTCGACCGCCTTCGATTCGGTCACCCTGTATGGTGCCGATCCGGCGCTGCGTCCCGACATCTACGGCAAAGTGGGTAACTCGGGCGTGTCGATCGCCACGCTGGACGACATGAAAGTGCTGTACGACGGCTTTAATCTGTGCAGCCCGAGCACCTCCGTGTCGATGACCATCAACGGCCCGGCGCCGACCATTCTGGCGATGTTCATGAACACCGCCATCGACCAGCAGGTAGCGCGCTTTGTCGAAGAAAACCAGCGCGAACCGAGCGCCGACGAAGCAGCCAAGATCAAGGCATGGGTATTGCAGAACGTGCGCGGCACGGTGCAAGCCGACATCCTGAAAGAAGATCAGGGCCAGAACACCTGCATCTTCTC
>JAIELO010000307.1 GCA_019752915.1 Burkholderiaceae bacterium | reverse complement strand
CTGACGCTGGTGACCCCGGATCAGGTGGCCGTGGGCGCGACCGAAACCAAGGCTTACCCGATCCGGCTGCGCACCGCGCACGGTATCGGCAAGACCGGATCGAACAAGATCGATGTAGAGTTGACGGCCATCGATGAGCCGTCGCTACATGTGAAAGAACATGCGGTGTTCATTGTCCCGCGCTAAGGAGTAGCACATGAGTGTATCAATGCTGGAACAAGCGCCCGTCGCGCCATGGTGGAAACATCGCTGGCCATGGTTGCTGATGGCCGGTCCGCTGACGGCGGTGGTGGTGGGCAGTGGTTTTGGCTATCTGGCTTTTTCGCAGCAGGATGCGCTGGTGGTGGGCGACTATTACAAGCGTGGCAAAGCCATCAATCAGGATTTGCGGCGCGATCACCGCGCTGCGGCGCTGGGTCTGTCGGCGCAGCTGAGCTACGACGCCAGCCGCGGTATGCTGGTCGGCAAGCTGCAACGCGACGGCGCTGCGTCAGGCCAGCCGGAAAAGCTGTTCGTGCGTCTGTCGCACGCCACGTTGCCGGAAAAAGATATTAATCTGGTGGTGCAGCCGGATGCGAACGGTGTGTTCGAACTGAATCTGCCGCTGCTTGAGCGCACCCGCTGGGTAGTATTGATGGAAGGTGAACAGCGCGACTGGCGTCTGGCCGGTAGCTGGATCTGGCCAAAGCAGGCCGCCATTTCGCTGCAGGCCGATCTGCCTGAGCCGGTGGATAAGTAATCGTTGAAATGACGCTACCGGGCAAGCCGCCCGGCGCGTCAGGTATTGCTGCTGCCTAGCCGCAGACGTGGGTACCGGCCGTAATGGCCTTCAGTTTGACGGGGTCGAGCAATTCGATTTCCCGGTTGCTAACGCGCAACAAGCCTTCTTTTTTGAACTTCGACAGCAGACGGCTGATGCTTTCGATGGTCAGTCCCAGATAGTTACCGATTTCTTCGCGCGACATGCGCAGCTGGAAGCTGTGCGGCGAATAGCCGCGCGCTTCGTAACGCGATGACAGGTTGACCAGGAAGGCGGCAAAGCGCTGGGTAGCCTGCATATTCCCCAGCAGCAGCATGACGCTCTGTTCGCGGGTAATTTCCTGACTCATCATGCGGTGGAAATGACGCAGCAGGGTCGGCATGTCCGCCAGCAGTTGCTGCAGGCTGGAAAACGGTACTTCGCAGACTTCGCTATCTTCCAGCGCTACGGCGGTGCAATGGTGCAGATCGGTGCTGATGGCATCCATGCCCAGCAGTTCGCCAGCCATCTGGAAGCCGGTAATCTGTTCGGCGCCGTCGCGATTCACCTGGTAGGCCTTGAAGTGCCCCAGACGGATCGCATACAGGTTCTGGAACGAATCGCCAATGCGGAACAGGGTACTGCCGCGCGCCACTTTGCGGCGCCGGCCGATGATCTGGTCCAGTCGATCCATATCGTTATTGTCGAGTCCCATGGGCAGGCACAACTGGTGCATGCTGCAGGTTGCGCACTTTGCCTTGAGGACTTCGAGTGGGTTGCTGGCATTCACCAGTGTATCGAATTCTCGTATCATTTCGCCAGTGTAGACCATTTGTAGTCCTTTTGGGCTATGCCGTAGTTACTATCTCGGGTATTCCGGTAAGTATTTTCCTTCTAAAACTCGTCTGCTGGCGCGCAATTCCGCAAAATCACTGTGGTAGATTCAGCACAGGCGGCCCACCAGCAGCGGCTCGCGGGCCTGTGCCGGCGAGCGCGACGTTAATTGTATTGCCAAGGTCTGGCTTTACTAGCAAAATTTATGCAGCGCCGAGGAGAGCGCTCCTCCCTTCCGCAGGTTCCTTGCTCACTAGGAACAAATAAGGAACATTAAGGATCCAATGGTCACTCTTGGTATCAAGGCAAAGGTTGCGCTGGCGACCAGCCTGACATCGATCCTGATGCTGGCGCTGGTCACGGCCCTGCAGATGCACCGCCTGCAGGAAGATTTCAGCAAAGTGCTGTTTGCCCAGCAGACCGCACTGATCAATCGTACCGCCGAAGAGCTTGACGACAAGTTACTGATGCTGCGCGATATTATCGCGCTGTCGGCCAGACAGCAGCCGGCCGAACTGGCCACTTCGCCAGAGCGGCTGCGCGATTATTACCGGGACCGGGCCGTGCTGGCCTTGTTCGATGATGTGCTCGTGCTCAATCCGCAAGGCAAGGTGATCGCCGATCTGCCGGAACAGCCGGGCCGGGTCGGGGTCAACGCGGCGGACCGGGCGTATTTCAAAACCGTCATGCAAACCCGTTTGCCGGTGATTTCCGAGCCCGTGATCGGGCGCGCACAGGGGCTGCCCATCGTCCAGATCGTGGCGCCGGTGCTGAATGCGCGCGGCGAGGTGGTGTGTGTCCTGATCGGCGTGCTGCGGCTGTACAAGGATAATCTGCTCGGTCACCTGCGCAATGCCAAAGTGGGCCGGACCGGCTACTACTTTGCCCTGACGCGCGAGCCGGTGCCCCGCTACGTGCTACATCCCGACCCGCAACGCCTGTTGCAAGCGCGTCAGGCCAATGCCAACCCGGCTACCACGCGGGCGCTCGAACAGGGCTTCGAAGGCACGGTCGATGGCATCAATGGCAAAGGCGAACGAACCCTCAACAGTTACAAGGCACTGCGTGCGGTGGACTGGGTGCTGGCCGCTTCATTGCCGGCCGACGAAGCCTTCGAGCCCTTCCATGGCGCGATGGTGCGGCTGCTGTGGTGGAGTAGTCTGGCTGCCGTGCTGGCGGCGTTGCTGATCGGCTGGCTCACCATGCGACTGCTGGCGCCGCTGGTGCGCTTGCGCGATGCCATCGTCGCGTTGCGCGCGGCGCCGGCCGGCTACACGCCCTTGCCGGTGGCGACCAATGACGAGGTCGGACAGCTGACCAACTCCTTCAATGCGCTGATGCAGGAACGTCTGGCGGCCGATGCCCGCCTGCAAAATCTTGTGGAATTTGCCCCCAATGCGATTCTGGTGGTGGATGGCGAGGGCCGCATCGAAACCATTAACCGCGAGGCCGAGCGCTGCTTTGGCTATACCCGTGCCGAACTACTGGGACGGCCGCTGACCATGCTGGTGCCGCCGCGTCTGCACGATCTGTATGTCGGCATCCAGCAGCGCTTCTTCAGTCAGGGCGTGAGCGCCGTGCCGGTGCGTATCGGCCGCGAGCAGTTGCTGTATGGCTTGCGCTGCGATGCGGTCGAGTTCCCGCTGGAGCTCAATCTGAGTGCCGTGCGTACCGATCAGGGGGTGAAAATGCTGGCCATGATCGCCGACATTACCGAGCGCCACCGGCTGCAGCAGGACCTCGAAGCGCGTGCCGCCGAGCTGGAACGCGAGCGCGACCGTGCGGAGGCGGCCAACCGTGCCAAAAGCGAGTTCGTGGCCAATATGAGTCATGAAATCCGCACTCCCATGAATGCCGTGCTGGGCATGGTCTACCTGCTCGGCAATACCCCGTTGTCGCCGCAACAGCGCAAATACCTGAACATGGTGCGGGTTTCGGGCCAGTCCTTGCTGGGCATCCTCAACGATGTGCTGGATTTTTCCAAGATCGAAGCGCGCCATATGGAGCTCTCGCCGGTCGATTTCGCGCTCGATGAGGTGGTCAATGTGCTGGCCACCCTGATGACGATGAATAGCGGCGACAAGCCGCTGGAGCTGGCGATCCGGGTCGATCCGGCGATTCCGCGCCAGTTGCATGGCGATGCCTTGCGGCTGCAGCAGATTCTGGTGAATCTGGTCGGCAACGCCATCAAATTTACCGAACGCGGCGAGGTGCTGGTAAATATCGAGCTGATTGCCGCCGATGCCCGCCAGATTCTGCTGCGCTTCGAAGTGCGCGATACCGGCATGGGGATGACCAAGGCTCAGCTGACCCAGCTGTTCCAGGCGTTTACCCAGGGTGACCAGAGCATCACCCGGCGTTTCGGCGGCACCGGGCTGGGACTGGTCATCAGCAAGCGCCTGATCGCGCTGATGGGGGGAGAAATTGCCGTCGACAGTGTGCCCGGGCAGGGCACGCGCTTCTGGTTCAGTCTGGCGTTCGGGGTGGCTAACACAGCGGCCGAAGAACGCCGTAAACCGGTGCCCGGGCCGTTCTCGGCGCTGGTCGCCGTGCAGCACGAGCACAGC
>JAIELO010000134.1 GCA_019752915.1 Burkholderiaceae bacterium | reverse complement strand
CTTCGTCGCCCAGTTGGACAACTTTGTTTGGAGCGACGTTTTTGTTGGTCCAGTCCATTTCGGAAACGTGTACCAGGCCTTCGATGCCCTGTTCCACTTCAACGAACGCGCCGTAGTCGGTCAGGTTCGTGACTTTACCGAACAGGCGGGTGCCTTGTGGGTAACGACGGGACAGACCGGTCCATGGATCGTCGCCCAGTTGCTTCACGCCCAGCGAAACACGGTTCTTCTCTTGATCGTATTTCAGGACTTTCGCGGTGATCTCTTGACCAACGGTCAGCACTTCCGATGGGTGACGCACACGACGCCATGCCAGGTCGGTGATGTGCAGCAGGCCGTCGATGCCGCCCAGATCCACGAACGCGCCGTAGTCGGTGATGTTTTTCACAACGCCGGTCACCACGGTGCCTTCTTTCAGCGTTTCCATCAGTTTCTGACGCTCTTCGCCCATCGAAGCTTCGATGACGGCGCGGCGGGACAGAACCACGTTGTTACGCTTGCGATCCAGTTTGATCACTTTGAATTCGAGGGTCTTGCCTTCGAATGGGGTGGTGTCTTTAACTGGACGGGTGTCAACCAGCGAACCCGGCAGGAATGCGCGGATGCCGTTGGTCAGAACGGTCAGGCCGCCCTTGACTTTGCCATTCACGGTACCGACGACGATCTCGCCCGATTCCATGGCTTTTTCCAGTGCCAGCCACGAAGCCAGACGCTTAGCTTTGTCGCGCGACAGGATGGTATCGCCGAAACCATTTTCCAGCGATTCGATGGCCACGGAAACGAAGTCACCTACTTTGACTTCCAGTTCGCCTTGGTCATTTTTGAATTCTTCAACAGGGATGAATGCTTCCGATTTCAGGCCGGCGTTGACGATCACGAAGTTGTGATCCAGACGAACGACTTCAGCCGAGATCACTTCGCCCGAACGCATGTCTTGACGCGACAGGGATTCCTCGAAGAGGGCTGCGAAACTTTCCATATTAGACATTGTAACTTCCAGGTTACCAACAAGGCTCGCGATATGCGACTTCAGTTGGGTTAGGGTTGATAAAGGTACTGCTCTACATCTCACTACTTGCTACTATTTTTTACTATTTACTGCTAATTCATACTACGAATCCGGTACTGCAACTGCTTTGTAACGACTCTTATTTGCTGCTGGCGGCATACCACGCCAGCACCTGCGCAACGGCCGCATCGGCATCAATCGCCGACGTATCGAGCACCAGTGCGCCCTCTGCCGGCACCAGCGGCGCAACGCTACGATTGGTGTCCCGCTCGTCCCGCGCCTGCAAATCCTTCAGCAGATCATCCATATTAGCAGAAATTCCCTTAGCTATCAATTGCTTATACCGGCGTTCCGCACGGGCAGCCACACTGGCCGTCAAAAACACCTTGAGCACAGCGTGCGGGAAGATCACCGAACCCATGTCACGCCCGTCTGCGACCAGTCCCGGCGCCTTGCGGAAACCCAGTTGCAGGCCCAGCAGCGCATTGCGCACCGAGTGGAATGTTGCAATTTTGGAAGCAGCATTCCCCACCGCTTCGGCACGGATCGCCTCGGTGACGTTTTCATGCGACAGAATGATGTCGCCGCCCTGAAAACTGCACTGCAGGTGCTCGGCCAGCTTGGCTAGCGCATGTTCGTCCGCCAGATCGGTGCCACGGCGCAGCGCCGACAGCGCCGTCAGGCGGTATAGCGCGCCCGAATCGAGGTAATGAAAACCGAGTTGATCGGCGACACGGTGCGCCACCGTGCCCTTGCCGGACGCAGTAGGACCATCGATGGCGATGACGGGAATGGAGGATGTTGACATATTTTCTATTTTGCAATCGCGGCAAATGCCGCGAAATATTCAGGGAAAGTCTTGGCGACACATTTAGGATCATTGATCCGCATCACATTTCCCTTGCGGGCAGCGCCAGCCAGCGCCACCAGCGAGAAGCACATGGCCATGCGGTGATCGTCGTAAGTATCGATGGTAGCAGGCTGAATGACCGCCGGGGGCGTGACGCGGATATAGTCCGGGCCTTCTTCGACGACGGCACCGACTTTGCGCAGTTCGGTGGCCATCGCGGCGATACGGTCGGTTTCCTTGACGCGCCAGCTGGCGATATTGCGCAGCGTGCTGGTGCCGTCGGCGTACAGGGCGGCCACCGCGATGGTCATGGCGGCATCGGGAATGTGATTGAAATCGGCGTCGATGGCTTTCAGCACGCCGTTCGAGCGCGCTTCGATCCAGTTGTCACCCATGGTGATCTGCGCGCCCATCTGTTCGAGCGCGGCGACAAAGCGCACGTCGCCCTGAATGCTGTCCTTGCCCACGCCTTCGACCCGCACCGGACCACCGGCGATTGCGCCAGCGGCGAGGAAGTAGGACGCCGAGGAGGCATCGCCTTCGACGTGGATCACGCCCGGCGACTGGTACACCTGCCCCGGTTGTACCGTGAAGGCCGCCCAGCCATCCTGCTCGACCGTCACGCCGAAGCGGCGCATCAGGTTCAGCGTGATCTCGATATACGGCTTGGAAATCAGTTCGCCTTCCACCGCGATGGTGATGGCGTGCTCGCGTGCCATCAGCGGCGCCACCATCAGCAGCGCGGTGAGGAACTGGCTGGAGACATTGCCGCGCACCGACAGGCGCTGCGCGTGGATCTTGCCCTGCTTGATATGCAGCGGCGGGAAGCCCGGATTGCCGGTGTATTCGACATTGGTGCCGGCGGCATTGAGCGCGTCGACCAGATCGCCGATCGGACGCTCGTGCATGCGCGGCACGCCGTGCAGCGTGTAGTCGCCACCGATCACGGCCAGCGCTGCCGTCAGCGGACGGATCGCGGTACCGGCATTGCCCATGAACAGATCGGCTTTGGCATTCGGCAGTACGCCCGCCACGCCCTGCACATGGTGAATGGTACCGGTGGCGGTCTGCTCTTCGCGCCATTCGACGCCCAGCGAGCGCAGTGCTGCCAGCATCACAGCGGTATCGTCCGAGGCCAGCAGATCGACGATCTGCACTGCACCTTGCGACAGCGCGGCTAGCAGCAACACGCGGTTGGAAATGGATTTCGAGCCGGGCAGACGCACCGTGCCTTCGGCATGCGCTACCGGCGCCAGATCGATATATTCGTGAGTCATAGGTGTTCCTGAATGTGTCAGTTCATTGAGCTAAGGGTGCTTATTTAGCTGAATGAGCTTAGTTAGCTTGGTCTTGCGCGGGCGGCTGCTCGGCCGCCTCGATCGCACTAATCCACTGGTGCCGCGCGCGCTGGGCATTGCTATAGATGCCCTCCAGCGCCACGCCGTCGCCAGCGGCCAGACGGGCACGCAGGCCCGTTAATTGTGCCAGATAGGCATCCAGCTCTTGCAACAATGCCGACTGATTGGCCAAGCTAATATCGCGCCACATTTCGGGCGACGATCCGGCGATCCTTGTGAAATCGCGGAAGCCACTGGCCGCATACTGGAACAGTAACTCTGCATGCGGCTTGTTGGCGATGTCGTCCACCAGAGCATACGCCAGCAAATGCGGCAGATGGCTCACGGCGGCAAACACCTTGTCATGTTCTTGCGGAGATAAACGGTGGATGATGGCGCCGCAAGCCTGCCACGCGGCGGCCACACAGTCCACATCGGCCACGCTGTTTTCAGGCAGCGGGGTCAGTACAACTTTCTTGCCCACGTAAAGATCATCGATGGCAGCTTCCGGGCCATTGGTCTCGCGCCCGGCGATCGGGTGGCCCGGCACGAACTGGGGCAGCTTGGCGCCCAGTGCGCGCTGCGCCGCCGCCACCACATCCGACTTGGTGCTGCCGGCGTCCGTCACCACGGTGCCGGCTTGCAGGTACGGCGCCAGCGCCGTCAGTATCGCTTCGGTCTGGGCTACCGGCGCGGCCAGCAGCACCAGATCGGCGCCTTGCAGCGCCGCTCCCATATCGCTACCGATCACGTCGATAATACCCAGCTCCTGCGCCCGGGTCAGCGAGGCGGCAGAGCGCCCCATACCAACCACCGTGCCTACCTTACCGGCCTTTTTCAGCGCCCGCGCAAACGAGCCTCCGATCAGACCGACACCGAAAATGACGACTTTATTGAGCATGGGTGAACTTTTCTTTTTTACTCGGAGAGTGCCTTGGTCAGCGCTGCGATCA
>JAIELO010000140.1 GCA_019752915.1 Burkholderiaceae bacterium | reverse complement strand
AAGGGCTCTCTGAAATGCTGTTGGGTTCGGAGGACTTATAACATGCGACACATTATCTCTGTCTTGCTGGAAAACGAAGCCGGCGCGCTGTCGCGCGTGGTAGGCCTGTTCTCGGCCCGCGGCTACAACATCGAAACGCTGACCGTGGCGCCGACCGAAGACGCGACCTTGTCGCGGATGACCATCGTCACCACCGGTTCGGACGACATCATCGAACAGATCACCAAGCACCTCAACCGTTTAATTGAAGTGGTGAAGGTGGTCGATCTGACCGAGGGCCAGCACATCGAACGCGAACTGATGCTCATTAAGGTTCGGGCGGTGGGCAAGGAGCGTGAAGAGATGAAGCGCACGGCGGACATCTTCCGCGGCCGCATCATCGACGTCACCGAAAAGACCTACACGATCGAACTGACCGGCGCCAAGAGCAAGCTCGACGCGTTCATCGACTCGATCGACCGCGCCTCCATTCTGGAGACGGTACGTACCGGCGGTTCCGGCATCGGACGCGGCGAACGCATCCTCAAAGTTTAAACAAATTCAAAAATACTACTAAGGAAATACCATGAAAGTTTTCTACGACAAAGACGCTGACCTCTCCCTGATCAAGGGTAAAAATGTTGCCATCATCGGTTATGGCTCGCAGGGCCATGCCCACGCGCAAAACCTGAGCGACTCCGGCGTCAACGTCACCGTTGGTCTGCGCAAGGGCGGCGCCTCGTGGAGCAAGGTGGAAAAAGCTGGTTTGAAAGTGGCGGAAGTGAATGACGCGGTCAAAGCCGCTGACGTCATCATGATCTTGCTGCCGGACGAGAACATCGCTCAGGTGTACCACGAAAACGTCGCCCCGCACGCCAAGCAAGGCGCGGTGCTGGCCTTCGCCCACGGCTTCAATGTGCACTACGGCCAAGTTGTGCCACGTGCCGATCTGGACGTGATCATGGTGGCACCGAAGGCCCCAGGCCACACCGTGCGCGCCACCTACACCCAGGGTGGCGGCGTGCCGCACCTGATCGCTGTCTACCAAGACAAGTCCGGCATCGCCCGTGACATCGCACTGTCCTACGCTTCGGCCAATGGCGGCGGTCGTGCCGGCATCATCGAAACCAACTTCCGCGAAGAAACCGAAACCGACCTGTTCGGCGAACAAGCGGTTCTGTGCGGTGGTGCAGTCGAGCTGATCAAAGCCGGCTTCGAAACCCTGACCGAAGCTGGCTATGCTCCGGAAATGGCGTACTTCGAGTGCCTGCACGAACTGAAACTGATCGTCGACCTGATCTATGAAGGCGGTATCGCCAACATGAACTACTCGATCTCGAATAACGCCGAATACGGCGAATACGTGACGGGCCCGAAAGTGGTGACCTCGGCGACCAAAGATGCCATGCGTCAGTGCCTGAAAGACATCCAGACCGGCGAATACGCCAAGTCCTTCATCCTGGAAAACAAAGCCGGCGCACCGACCCTGATTTCGCGTCGTCGCCTGACTTCCGAGCACCAGATCGAAGAAGTGGGTGCCAAACTGCGCGCCATGATGCCTTGGATCGCCAAGAACAAAATGGTTGACCAGTCGAAGAACTAAGCTAGTGACACGCTAGTGCAAAACGGGGCAGGCCGCAGGGTCTGCCCCGTTTTTTATTGCGCAAAAAATGGGGACGTAACGATATTTTTTTAACATCATAAAAAATGGGGACGTAACGTTGTTTTTAAAATATCGTTACGTCCCCATTTATTTGTACTGCCGCTTGCTAGCGGCGTTCGCGGTTGATCAGCAGGCCGAGTACCCCGAAGAAGATCAGTGCGCTGGCGATCAACTCGGCCTGCGTGGCGTGCAGGCCGCCCAGCGTGAACACAGGATTGACGCGGATCTGCTCGATCAGCAGGCGTTCGACGCCGGCCAGTACCAGATACAGGGCGAACAGCCAGCCGGTGCGGAACGGGTGGCGGCGCACTGCCCACAGCAGCGCAAAGCACAGCAGTGCCATCGCCGTTTCATACATCGGCGTCGGGTAGACCCCGGGCGCGGCGATCAGCTCGCCGTAAATATTGTTGTCATAGGTTTGTGCCCACAGCCATGTCGGTAGCCATTCCGGCTTCAGTGCCATGTTGGCGAGCGTGCCCCAGTCGCCGTCGCCGGAAATCTGGCAGCCGATGCGGCCGATTGCGTAGCCGAGCATCAGCGCGGGCGAAGCGGCGTCCAGCAGCGGTGTGATGGGCAGGCGCCAGTGGCGCGCGCACAGCATGCCGGCCACGGTGCCGAAGATCAAGCCGCCAAAAATGCTCAGACCCGAGCGGGTCAGGATCATGCCCAGCGGATCGGTGGAGAATTGATCCAGATGATCGAGGATGTGGAATAAGCGTGCGCCGACGATGCCGGCAATCAGTACAACAATGATGAAGTCGCTCACGATGTATTGCGGTGGCCGCGAACCGCCACTCAGGTAGGCTGGGCCGATGCGTCCCGCTGCGTAGAAGCGCTGCAGTTCGGCGCTGAAGCTGGCGCCCGCGACCAGCGCGGCAATGGCGACGAACAGGCCGAAGGTGGCCAGTGGCAGGGGCAGAGTGTGGCCGGTGATCGCCTGGACGACGTCGCTGAGATAGGGGTACGACATGGGCACTTTCGCAATCGGGGTGGGGCGAATGTACCACAGCCGGCGGCTATCTCCACATGCCGGGGAGGGGATTTGTTACAAACGCTCACCATGTGTTACCTGTTGGTGCAAGGAATTCGGTTAAAGTTCACCCAGTTGCTAAATTTACTATGGAGAACAACATGTCCGCATTCAAATCTTTCGTCACAGTTGCCGCCGCTACGCTGGCATTCGCGGCCCATGGCGCGGCGCCGGAAGCCTTGCAAACCAGCGGTACCGTGGTGCTGGTGCAAGCGGCCGGCGATGTGTTGCATGCGAACGATCAGGCTTTCGTGGCGATGGGCGTCGAAGAGCAGGATAAGGATAAAGCGGTTGCGGCCTCGCGCGTGAACCAGAAAATGCGCGAGGGTATGGATATTGTCCGCCGGGCAGATCCAACGGCCAGCTTGCGAACCCAGAACTATTTTAGTTACCCCGTGTATTCGGAGGAGTCCCAGCAGGCGAAGGGAACGTCACCGCGCAAGCCGGTACTGATTGGCTGGCGTATTGGACAATCGATGGTCGTGACTACCTCGAATCTGGAGCACTTGTCGAAGACGGTCGCTGCGGCGCAAAAGGTAATGGCGCTAAATAGTCTGCAATTCGGATTGACTCCGAAAGTGGCCTTGCAACTGGAGGAGGCGCGCATTGCTGCGGCTTACCGCAATTTGAACGAGCGGATGACCTTCCTGGCCCGGGCCATGGGTCGTAATGTCAGTGATGCCGTGCTGGAATCGCTGGACTTCGAAGGCGCCGGCAACATGATGCCACCAGCGCCCCAAGCTGATATGCCGCCGCCAATGATGCGTGCTGCCAAGATGTCCGAGCAGATGGAAGTGGCTGAACCCAATTTCGAACCTGGCGAGACCAATATGCGCATGGTGCTGGTTGCCAAGGTGCGTTTCAAGTAGAACTGCCGAACCAGAATCACGGGGGGGGGGCTGCGCCATCCCCCTTTTTTATGGGCGGCTCCACTATAATGACGGAGCACTAACTACCGCATTCTAGAAACGGATCACTATGGCTAAATTTCCCCGCCGCCGGGCCAAAGCAGGCGTTAATCTGGCGAAAACGCCGCAAATGTCGCGCTTCGCGCGTTTTGCCCGTCGTGCCCGCGGGGAGGATCTGGAGCATCCGCGCCATCGCGGCATCTATCTGCTGCCGAACGCCTTCACCACGGCGGCGCTGTTCTGCGGTTTTTACGCCATCGTGATGGCCATGAACCTGAAATTCGAACACTCGGCCTGGGCGATCTTCATCGCCATGGTGCTCGACGGTCTGGATGGCCGGGTGGCCCGTCTGACCAATACCCAGAGCGAATTCGGTGCCCAGTACGACAGTCTGTCGGACATGGTGTCGTTTGGCGCCGCGCCAGCGCTGGTGATCTATGAATGGTCGCTGAGCGGGCTCGGCAAGCCGGGCTGGATCGCTGCCTTCGTGTAGTGCGCCGGTGCGGCGCTGCGTCTGGCCCGTTTCAACACCAATATTCAAGTGGTCGACAAGCGCTTCTTCCAGGGCTTGCCATCGCCTGCCGCTGCGGCGCTGGT
>JAIELO010000122.1 GCA_019752915.1 Burkholderiaceae bacterium | reverse complement strand
CGTGCGGCGGCAAGGTACGAAGGCAGCGTATTGGCGCCGGAGGTCGTCGCACGGGCGCAAATCATCCTTGCGAATGTATCAATGCACGCCTGACCCCATGGGGTGAACGCACGAACGCACGCCTGACCCCAATAAAAAAAAGCCGCCCGGGGGCGGCTTGAAAGACACAGCGGCGGAAGGGGGAATGAGGGAACTCCCGCCGCTCGGAGGACGCGGTATGCCGGTATCAGTCGGCGGCGTAGATGTCGTTGTGGATGGTCTCTTTGACGAACAGTGCGCCGATCACCAGTGTGGCCAGCGCGATCACGATCGGATACCACAGGCCATAGTAAATGTCGCCCTTGAAGGCCACCAGCGCGAATGCGGTAGTGGGGAGCAAGCCGCCGAACCAGCCGTTGCCGAGGTGGTAAGGCAGCGACATCGACGTATAGCGGATGCGGGTCGGGAACATTTCAACCAGCATGGCGGCGATCGGGCCGTATACCATCGTCACATACAGCACCAGCACGAACAGCAACACGATCATCATCGGCTTGTTGATGGCGTCAGGGTCAGCCTTGGCCGGATAACCGGCCGACTTGATGACACCGGCCAGCTCTTTCTTGAAGTCCGCGACTTTTTTCTTGCTTTCGGCATCGAAGTTCAGGCCGTCCAGCGTCATCGTCGCGTTCAGCGACTGCACTTCCTTGTCACCCACCATGATCTTGGCGATCGAACCGGCCGGGGCGTCCTGGCGGCTGTAGTTCACCGAGCTTTGCGACAGCGACGAGGTCGCGATATCGCACGACGACGGGAATTTCTTTTCGCCAGTCGGATTGAACTGGAAGTGGCACGAGGCGGGATCGGCCACCACCACCACCGGCGAGTTTTTCAGCGCGGCTTCCAGCGCTGGGTTGCCGTAGTGGGTCAGGCCCTTGAACAGTGGGAAGTAGGTCAGCGCGGCGATCAGGCAGCCGCCCAGAATGATCCATTTGCGGCCCACGCGGTCGGACAGGCTACCGAAGAAGATGAAGAACGGTGTCGCCAGCAGCAGTGCCGTGGCGATCAGGATGTTGGCCGTCTTCATGTCGATCTTCAGCGTCTGGATCATGAAGAACAGTGCATAGAACTGCCCCGTGTACCAGACCACGGCCTGGCCCATGGTCAGGCCGACCAGCGCCAGCACCACGATCTTCATGTTTTTCCACTGGCCGAAAGCTTCCGACAACGGCGCTTTCGAGGTCTTGCCTTCGGCTTTCATCTTGGAGAACGCCGGCGACTCGTTCATCGACATCCGGATCCACACCGACACCCCCAGCAGCAGCACCGACACCAGGAACGGAATGCGCCAGCCCCATTCATTGAAGGCTTCCTCTTCCACCAGCAGGCGGGTGCCCAGGATCACCATCAGCGACAGGAAGAAACCCAACGTGGCCGTGGTCTGGATCCAGGCGGTAAACAGACCGCGCCGGCCTTCCGGCGCGTGTTCCGCCACATAGGTTGCGGCGCCGCCATATTCGCCGCCCAGCGCCAGGCCTTGCAGGATACGCAGCAGCACCAGGATGATTGGTGCGGCAATGCCGATCGCGGCATAATCCGGCAGCAGGCCGACGATGAAGGTCGACAGGCCCATCAGCAAGATGGTGACCAGGAAGGTGTATTTGCGGCCGATCATGTCGCCCAGGCGGCCAAACACCAGCGCGCCGAACGGCCGCACGATAAAGCCGGCGGCAAAGGCCAGCAGCGCAAAGATGAAACCGGAGGTCGGATCGGTGCCGGCAAAGAATTTCTTGGCAATAATCGACGCCAGCGAACCATACAGATAAAAGTCGTACCACTCGAAGACGGTACCCAGCGACGAGGCGAAAATCACTTTCTTTTCTTCACGCGTCATCGGGGCGGCTTTGCCGCTTCCTCCTGGGCGCAGATTGGCGGTGCCGGATGCAGTTGCCATGATTTATCTCCAAAATAGTAATTATTAGGTCGCTGTTAAAAAATCATCAGCTTGCAGCCAGTGTCCGCCTCGAACCTTACGCGAGGCTTGCTTGAAACTGACGCGAAACTTACAAGTCAACAACAGAAATACACGCGCTGAACGCTTGAAATTTTTTACGAACGCTCGTGCTAATTTGTGCTATTCTGAATAGATCGCAACCCCAAAACTATTCCTACTGGAGACCGCAATGACTGATGCCGTGATCGTATCGACCGCCCGTACCGGCCTGGCCAAATCGTGGAAAGGCGCTTTTAATATGACCCATGGCGCCACCATGGGTGGCCATGCGCTGGCCGCCGCGATTGCCCGCGCCCATATCGACGCGGCCGAAGTGGAAGACGTGTTGATCGGCTGCGCCAATCCGGAAGGCGCCACCGGCGGCAATATCGCGCGCCAGATCGCGCTGCGCGCCGGCTGCCCGGTCTCCACCGGCGGCATGACCATCAACCGCTTTTGCTCATCGGGCCTGCAAACCATTGCCACCGCCGCCCAGCGCATCATTGCCGGCGAGGGCGACATTTACGCGGCCGGTGGGGTTGAGTCGATTTCGTGCGTGCAGCAGGAAATGAACCTGCATATGTACAAGGAAGTGTGGCTGTCGCAACACAAGCCGGAAATCTACTGGCCCATGTTGCAGACCGCCGAAAACGTGGCCAAGCGCTACGGCATCAGCAAGGAGCGCCAGGATGCCTATGGCGTACAAAGCCAGTTGCGCGCGGCCAGTGCGCAGGCGGCCGGCCTGTTCAACGCGGAAATCGTGCCGATGACCACCATCATGGGCGTAGCCGACAAGGCCAGCGGTCAGCTGGTGTCGCGTGAAGTGACGATTGCCGCCGACGAGGGCATCCGCGCCGATACCACCCTTGACGCCGTGTCGAAGATCCGCACCGCGGTGCCGGGCGGTGTGGTCTCGGCCGGCAACGCCAGCCAGTTTTCCGATGGCGCCTCGCTGGCCATCGTCATGAACGCCAAGGTCGCGGAGCAAAAGGGGTTACAGCCGCTGGGTATCTTCCGTGGCTTTGCGGTGGCCGGCTGCGAGCCCGATGAAATGGGCATCGGCCCGGTCTACGCAATCCCGAAATTGCTGAAAAAAGCCGGCTTGACCGTCGACGATATCGGCCTGTGGGAGTTGAACGAAGCGTTCGCCGTGCAAGTGCTGTATTGCGCCGATACGCTCGGCATCCCGCTTGAGCGCCTGAATGTCAACGGCGGCGCGATCGCGGTCGGCCACCCCTATGGCGTCTCCGGCGCGCGCCTGACCGGCCATGCGCTGATTGAAGGCAAACGCCGTGGCGTCAAGTACGTGGTGGTGACCATGTGCATCGGCGGCGGCCAGGGCGCGGCTGGCTTGTTCGAAGTGGTCTAAGCCGCCCCCACAGCCCTGCAGGGCGCCCACAGAAGGCGCCCGCAATTCTGTTCGTCATCCCTGGAGACATCCCGATGCAATCAAAACTGCTGTCGCGCCGCGACCTCGATTTTCTGTTGTATGAATGGCTGGACACGGAAGCGCTGACCCGGCGCCCGCGCTTTGCGGACCACAGCCGTGAAACCTTCAGCGCCGCACTCGATACGGCGGAAAAAATCGCCACCGATTTATTCGCCCCGCACAACCGCCAGTCCGACGAGCAGGAGCCGCATGCGGTGCCGGGCAACATGTCGGCTGAAACCGGCGGCAATACCCTGCAAGTACAGATGATCCCCGCCGTCAAAACCGCGCTCGACGCCTATATCGGTGCGGGACTGGTGGCGGCCGGCCAGGACTATGAACTGGGCGGCATGCAGTTGCCGGTCACGGTGGAAAAACTGCTGGCCGCGTATTGCACGGCGGCCAATGTGTCGACCACGTCGTACATGTTTCTCACCATCGGCAATGCCAACACCTTGCTGAAAACCGGCACGCCTGACCAGGTGCGCCGCTTCGTGCAGCCGATGCTCGAAGGCCGTTTTTTCGGCACCATGTGCCTGTCGGAGCCGCAAGCCGGCTCCAGCCTGTCCGATATCACGACCCGGGCCGAACCCGATCCGGTATCGGGGCCGGCGGCGGGGCCCGAAGGCGAGCGCCAATACCGCCTGACTGGCAACAAGATGTGGATTTCCGGCGGCGAGCATGAACTGGCCGGCAATATCGTGCACCTGGTGCTGGCGAAAATCCCGGGACCGGACGGCAAGCTGATTCCCGGGGTGAAGGGTATTTCGCTGTTTA
>JAIELO010000336.1 GCA_019752915.1 Burkholderiaceae bacterium | reverse complement strand
ATAGCCGACCTGACTGAACGGATCGTTGGCGTACAGGCCGAATTCGTCAACCATCTGTTCCGAATACAGCGCCCAGCCTTCGACGAAGGCATTAAAGCCCATCATCGAGGCGATCAGCGGATTGTCGCTCTGGCGTTCGGCCAGATACGCGCCCTGGAAAGCGTGACCGGGCAAGCCTTCGTGCGCCGTCAGGGTAGTCAGCTCGTGCTTGGGCCAGAGCCGGGTGGATTTGAGGTTGATGTAGTAGATGGCGGGCCGTACCCCGTCCAGCGACGCCGCATTCATATAACCGAGTGCTGCACCGGCTTCGATATCGGTCGGTACGCGCTTGATCTGCAGCGGTACGGTCAGACCCAGATGGGAGACTTTGGGCATCAGCGCGCGGATCGCTTCGACCCGTTCGTTGCAGTAGGCGATCAGCTGGGCGCGGCCCTGATCGTTGTCGGGGTAGCAGCGCTGCGGATCTTTGGAGAGGCTTTGCAGACGGGCACCGACACTGCCGTGTTTCATGCCTTGCGTTTTCAGGATGGCGTCAATCCGGCCTTGTATCTGGCGGGTCTGTTCCAGCCCGATGGCATGTATCTCGCGCGCGCTCTGGGTGGTGGTGGTACCCAGTTTTAGCGCCCACTCGTAATACGCGGCGCCGTCCGGCAGGCGGTGTACGCCGGCGATGTCGCTGGCTTTGGCAGTGGCTTTGGCGAAGGCGGTAATCTGGCGCTCGAGGGCTGGATACACGGCCGTTTCTACCAGTTTGCTGGCGCGCTGCTGCCAGTCACCGGCGATGCCCAGTTTGGCGGTGCGGGTAGTCAGCGAGGTGACCAGCGTTTGCTGCGCGCTGGCGGTTTTGCGGTAGTCGCGCAGCTGGGCGAGTGCGGTGCGTGCGATGAAGTTCGGCGGCATGATGCCCTGACTGGCCTGTGCTTCGATGCGGGCAGTCTCCTGATCGAGCAGGCCTGCCATGCCTGCCACCCGTTCCAGATAGGCTTCGGCATCGGCGGCATTGGCGATCTGGTGCTGGCTATCGAGGAAGTCGGGAATCCGTACGATGGCGCCATCCTGCTGCGACACCGGGTAAGGGGCGGTGCCACCGAAGAAGCCGCTGGCTGCGCCACCAAAGCTGAAACGGGTACCGGCCACGCCCTCGGCGGCGGCGTAGCGCACGGTGTCGAAACGGATCTGCGCATCGGCACCGAGGCTGCTGCGATCGAGTGCATCGAGGCGCTTGAGCATGCTGCCAACCTGTGCTGCCCATGCTGCGTTGCCTGCGGGGGAAGCATCATCGAGCTGCGCCTTGAGGCCGGCACGCGCATCGCGGTCCAGACCGAGCCCGGTGGCCAGGGTCGGGCTCAGACGTAGAATTTCGTCGGCGAAGTTGTTCAGCAGTCCGGTGAAAGCGCTATCGCCTGCGCTGTGCGCCAGTGCGGCGCCGGGCAGGGCGCCCAGTACCGTGGCCGATAAGGCAGAGAGCATCAGTTCGCGGCGGGACAGGCTGGATGGCAGTGGGTTCATGGCTTCCTTGAGTGGGGCAGACGGGGAGGTTGCATCGGGTGCAGATGGCGCGAGGGAGAACTTAGCCTGTGCGCGGCGCGCTGTCAATCTATCGGCTGGCAGTCGGCCGCGCCGCCAGTGCGGCGGCGCTGAATGTTTTTTAAGTTTCGGCTGCTATGATGGCGAGATATTGTTTAAGAATTACTTTTTTTATGACTGTGTTATCGCTCCGTCGTTCCCTGTTATTGTCGCTGGCCGCTGCGCCGTTGTGCCGCGCGGCCGAATTGCTCGATGGCGTCGCTGCGGGCCTACCTTCCTCCGCCGAGGCTTTGCTGGCGCGTCTGGAGAGCGAGTCCGGCGGACGTCTCGGTCTGTTTGCTCTGGATACCGCGGACAGCTGCCATGTGCAATGGCGTGGCGATGAGCGCTTCCCGTTCTGCAGCACTTTCAAGATGATGCTGGCAGCGGCGGTGCTGGCGCGTGGCCCGGCGCTGCTGGCGCAACACATCAAGTTCCAGTCCAGTGATCTGGTGAGCTATTCACCCATCACCAGCAAATATGCTGGCAAAGGCATGACGGTGGCGGCGCTGTGCGCGGCGACCATCCAGTATTCCGATAATGGTGCGGCCAATCTGCTGATCCAGCGACTGGGCGGCACGGCCGCCGTGACGGCGTTTGCCCGTTCGATCGGCGATCAGCAGTTCCGCCTCGATCGCATGGAAACCCAGCTCAATAGCGCCATTCCCGGCGATCTGCGCGACACCACCACGCCTGCGGCGATGGCCGGATCGCTGCAACAGCTGGTGCTGGGCGAGGCGCTGCCGCCAGCTGCACGCAAGCATCTGAAGGACTGGTTACTGGGTAATACCACCGGCGATACACGGATCCGCGCCGGGGTGGCGAGTGGCTGGCAGGTCGCCGACAAGACGGGCAGCGGCGATTACGGCAGTACCAACGATATCGGCATCATCTGGCCACCGGGACGTGCACCGATTGTGCTGGCGGTCTATTTCACCCAGCCGGGCAAGGACGATAAGGCGCGCAGCGAGATCATCGCTGAAGCGACCCGCATCGCGGTGGCGGCCTTTAAATTCTAGTCAGTTCTAGTAAAGTCTGATTTGCCACACCAGATGGGCGCTCGCTTCGAGCGCCACTTGCGGCAGGTTGCACGCGGCCGGGGATAGGGACGCGCAGAGCGGCGCAATGGTCAGGGCTGCATGCAACGCTGCGCCGCTGCGCGCAGCGTGCCATTCACTCAGTGCTTCGCCATGGCATTTCAGCGTCGCTTCCAGTGCACACCATGCGTCGCTGAAGGCGCGCGCACGTTGTGCTGGCGGGGTGGCAGCCAGGGTGGCAGCAACGCTCGGGCCGAGATAGTCGTGCGCTACCGCCTGCCAGTCCGGCATCTCGGACGGCAGCATCATATCGACACCGACGGCGCCATGCAGATGCAGTGCTGCCAGTGCCGTGTGATCCGTATAGCTGAACGAACAGCCAAAGGCTTGTGGCACGCCGTCGAGGAAAATCTGCGGCGCCTGACCGCGCTGGTTATCGATGCTGATGGTGTGCAGCTCGCGCTCCAGCACTTGCGCCAGCAGTTCGCGCAGCGCCTGCCGCACCTGCAGGCGTGCACTCTCGCGCTGCGCTGCGGTGGGCACGGCGATCACGTACAGTCCCTCCGCGATGGGGGCGACGTGGCCCGGCCAGCGGCTGGCGATGAGCGGCCGCTCAGAATGTGCCGTATTGCTCGTGTTGGCATTAGTGGCCGCCGTGGCCGCAAGGTTCCCAGCCCTTAGCGTCACTGGCTTCATTGTGCCGGCGCTGCCGGACAACCGGACCAGTAACTGCGCGCGGGGATCTGCTCGCCTTTCATCACCAGCGTCAGGGCGCCAAGTCGCGCATGGTCGCCCACTACGGCGCTGTACAGCACCGAGCTGCGCGGCCCCATATAGACCTTGCTGCCGATGTGGACGTGATCGATTTTCATTACGCGGTCTTCGAACAAATGGGTCTGCGGGCAGGTCAGGGCATTCAGTTCGCTGTAAGCGCCAATGTGTACGCAATCGAATTCGGTGATGTCGGTGGTGTCGAGATAAACGCCCTTGCCGATGCGGCAGCCGAGCAGATTGAAGGCCAGTGGCAGCCACGGTGTGCCGCGCAGATAGCGCATGAAGTTCGGCACGGCGATGCCTTCATACAGATTGGTGACGCCTTCGGAGAGCCACACAAACGGGGTCCACATCGGTTCGGACTGTTTGCGGTAACGCCCGATCAGCAGCCATTTGAGCAGCACCACGAAGACGTAATTGCCGATGCCGTAGATCAGACCGGCCAGCGTGAGATCCCAGGTGACTTCGGCCCAGCGGCCGGCTCCGGCGGCCGGCATCACGGCCAGCACCAGCGTGTAGCCGACCGCGATCACCAGCGCATGCGGCGCGACGATGCGGAACGCTTCGATCAGGCCGCGCCCTAAGCGGCGCTGCGGGCTCGGATGGAAGGTCAGCCACTCCGGATAGCCACTGGTCTGCTCGCGGGCAGGCAGATTGATGGGCGGTGAACCGAGCCAGGTATCGCCACTGTGCATGCGGGCGTTGTCGGGCGCACGCGAATGTACGCCGATCAGGACATGCTCGGGCAGGATAGTGCCGTCCGGGATGTAGGCGCCATTGCCGACGAAGCTGCGGTGCGAAATCACGG
>JAIELO010000210.1 GCA_019752915.1 Burkholderiaceae bacterium | reverse complement strand
GCCCGGCGGCAACCGCATCATCCTCTACAATGTGAAGGCGCTCGCCTGCCTGCTCGACTGGGGTTGCTCGACCGAGCTCGCGGCAAGCCTGCCCAACTTCGGCAGCCGCAACGGCCCCACCGAACTGGAACAGGGACACGCCAGCACCACGCTGGTGACGGCCTTGAAGCAGCGCGGACATGAGGTGCGACTGATCGAGCAGCCCTCGGGCCTGCATGGCATCGTGCGGGTTGAGCGTGACGGGCGCGCGGCCTGGTTTGGCGCGGCCGACCCGCGCCGCGAAGGCGTCGCCGCTGGCGACTGAGGAGCAGACCAATGAAGACATCTAATCGCCTCACCATCATGATACTGGCCGGGCTAATGCTCGGCATCGTGGTCGGCTATGTGTGCCACCTGACACTGCCTGACCCAAGCGGCTTCGCCGACGCCATGAACGTGGTCACCACCATCTTCCTGCGACTGGTCAAAATGATCATCGCGCCGCTGGTGCTCGCAACCCTGGTGGTGGGCATCGCCCGGATGGGCGACGTCAGCGCCGTCGGGCGCATCGGGACCCGCACCATGGCGTGGTTCCTGTTCGCGTCGCTGGTCTCGCTGTCGCTCGGCCTGACCATGGTCAATCTGCTGCGTCCGGGCGATAACCTGGCGATCGCGCTGCCGGCCGCCGGCGCCAGCAGCGGGATCGTGGGCGAAGGACTATCGATCAAAGCCTTTGTCACGCACTTGGTGCCAGCGTCGGTGGTCGACGGCATGGCACGCAACGAGATCTTGCAAATCGTCGTCTTCTCACTGTTCCTTGGCGTCGCCCTGGCCTCGGTTGGCGAAAAAGCCAAGGTGCTGGTCGATGCCATCGACGGCCTGGCGCACGCGATGCTCAAGGTGACCTCGTATGTGATGGTGTTTGCACCGCTGGCGGTGTTCGCCGCCGTGGCCGGCACCATCTCGACCATCGGGCTCAAAGTATTGGCCACCTACGGCGTGTTCATGTTGCAGTTCTACGCCAGCATCGCGCTGCTATGGCTGATCTTGGCATTGTTAGGCATGCTCTTCCTGGGACGTGGTGTGCTGGCGCTGCTGGGCGAAATGCGGCAGCCGCTCTTGCTGGCCTTCACCACTGCCTCCAGCGAAGCGGCTTATCCGAAGACGCTGGAAGGGCTCGAACGCTTCGGCGTCAACAAACGGATCGCCTCGTTCGTGCTGCCAATCGGCTATTCATTCAACCTCGATGGCTCAATGATGTATTGCACCTTCGCCACGGTGTTCATCGCCCAGGCCTATGGCATCGAAATGCCGCTTGGCCAGCAAATGACGATGATGCTGGTGTTGATGCTGACGTCGAAGGGCATGGCCGGCGTGCCGCGCGCCTCGCTGGTGGTGATTGCCGCCACCCTGAACCAGTTCGGGATTCCCGAAGCGGGTCTCTTGCTGCTGCTTGGCGTCGACCATTTCCTGGACATGGCGCGCTCGGCCACGAATGTGGTCGGCAATGGCATCGCGACGGCCATCATTGCGCGCTGGGAGGCGCGTAGCGGCAACGCCGCCGCGCCAGCGCCACAGCACTGCAGCACTCAGGCGGCATCGGGATAGTGGCAAGCAACATGCTGCTGCGGCGCCGCCTCATGGAGGGCCGGCGCCTGCTCGCGGCAGCGTGCTGTCGCGCGTGGGCAACGCGGATGGAAGTGGCAGCCGCTTGGCGCGGCCAGTGGTGACGCAATCTCACCGGCCGGCGGCGAAAATTCGATCTTGCCCGCATGTAGGCGCGGCGTCGCCGCCAGCAACGCCTGGGTATACGGGTGCAATGCCTGGGCAAATAAGGTGCGCGTCGGCGCCAGTTCGACGATCCGTCCCAGATACAGGACGGCGGTGCGATCCGAAAAATGTTCCACCACCCCAAGGTTATGGCTGATGAACAGATACGTCAGGCCCAATTCCTGGCGCAACTGCATAAACAGTTTCAGCACTTGCGCCTGAACCGACACATCGAGTGAGGCGATCGCTTCATCGCACACCAGAAACTCGGGCCGCACCGCCAGCGCGCGCGCAATGCCGACCCGGGCCCGCTGCCCCCCCGACAATTGATGCGGCAAACGCCGCATCAGGGCCGGATCAAGACCGACCTTGGCCATGCCGTGGGCAACATAGGCGACCTGCTCGGCAGCACCGACCATCCCGTGACAACGCGGCGCTTCACCGATTGCTTCGAGCACCGTCTGGCGCGGATTGAGGGCCGCATGGGCGTCTTGAAACACCATCTGCAGTGCCAGTTCACGGGCACCATCCGGCATCCGCTGGCCGCGCCAATAGCGGCTACCGGCAGACGCCGCTTGCATGCCGACCGCAATCCGCCCCAGCGTCGACTTGCCACTGCCAGACTCCCCCACCAAGGCCAGCACCTCGCCCTGCAACAGCGACAAACTGACCTGATCGAGCGCGCGCAGCTGCGGCAACCGCGCGCGCCGTAACGCCGCAACCGCGCGCGCCATGATGGTGCTGTCGGCCGGATAGTGCAGGCTGATCTCACGCAACTCCAGCAAAACCCTATCGGTCATATGCCTGCTCCTGGCCAAGAGGGTAAAAACAACGCACCACATGGATGCCACCGTTCGCGGCAGGCGCAGCTTCCCGGCATTGCGGGCGCACGTAGGCGCAGCGCGGATGGAAGGCGCAACCGGACGGACGCTGCGCGGCGTCGGGTGGTGTCCCAGGAATATCGTGCCAATGCCCCTCGGCATCGCGCGCAGCGCCACTGGCGGCCAACAGCGCCGCCGTATACGGATGGCGTGGCGCGCCCAGTACCGCGCCCACCGGACCGCTTTCGACGACACGGCCGGCATACATCACGCAGACCTGGTCGGCCAGCGCCGCGACCACCGACAGATCGTGTGTGATCCACAGTAGCGCGCTATTGGCGGTACGACACAAGGTTTGCACCTGATGCAGAATTTGCGCCTGGATCGTCACATCCAGTGCAGTGGTCGGCTCATCGGCAATGACCAATTGCGGTGCGTTCAGCAACGCGATGGCGATGGCGACCCGCTGTCGCATACCGCCTGACAACTGATGCGGGTAAGCGCGCAAGCGTTCCGCCGGCGCCGCAATGCCGACCTGCACAAGGGCCTCGAGCGCCAAGGCGCGCGCCGCCTTGCGACTGATCCGGCGATGGGCCTCAATCGCCTCAACCATTTGGGTTTCGATCGTCAAGACCGGATTGAGCGCCTGGCCCGGATCTTGGAAGATCATCGCAACCTCCTTGCCGCGCACGCGGCGCAACTGCGCCTCCGAGGCCCCCACCAGCTCACGCCCGTTGAGCAAGATACTGCCGGCGCTAATCTGCAGCGGTGCCTGGTGCAGTCCCAGCAGCGCCATCGCCGTTAGTGACTTGCCGCACCCTGACTCCCCCACCAGACCGACAATTTGTCCGGCCTGCACCGTCAATTCGAGGCCGTCGACCAATACCACCGGTCCGGCCGGCGTGCCCAGCGCGATCTGCAAATCGCGCACCTCAAGCAAGGGTGGCGGCGGCGTCATTGGTGTTGCGCGCGAGGATTGAGGACATCACGCACATGCTCCACCAGCAGGTTGATGCTGGCCAGTACCAGTAGCAGCGCCAGGCCTGGAAAGACGCACATCCAGTACTGTCCCGACAAGAAATAGCGGAAGCCATTGGCGATTAACAGGCCCAGCGACGGTTCGGTCACCGGCAAGCCGAGGCCGAGAAACGACAGGGTTGCCTCCAGCGATACGGCGGCAGCGAGCTGCACCGCGCCGTACACCAGCAACGGCGACAGACAGTTAGGCAGCAGGTGATACAGCATAATCCGGCCGGATGACAAACCCAGGCAGCGCGCCGCGGCGATGTAATCCTTGCTGGACTCGACCAAGGCGGTGCTGCGCACCAAGCTGGCGAAATGGGCCCATTGCACCGCAGCCAGCGCCGCGACAATCTTGCTCAAGCCGGGACCACTGATGGCCAGCAGCACCAGAGCAATCAGCAGCGCCGGGATGCTCAGTTGCAGATCGGCCAGCCGCATCACCAGCGCATCGAGCGGCCCGCGCCAATGCGCCGCAGCCAGCCCGAGTAGCAGGCCGATGCTCAGCGCCAGTACAGTGCTGGCACTGCCAACGGCAAGCGAAATGCGCAAACCATACAGGATCGCCGAAAGCATGTCGCGTCCTTGTTCGTCGGTACCAAG
>JAIELO010000220.1 GCA_019752915.1 Burkholderiaceae bacterium | reverse complement strand
GCCATACCCGCGTTACTTGCGCCACATAGGCGGGACTACGCTGGCGTCCTTCGATCTTGACCGCGCGCACCCCCATTGAAATCAGTTGCGGCAGCAGTTCCAGCGTATTTAAGCTGGTTGGCTCTTCGACGGCATAATAGGTTTCGTCATTCACTTCGAAACGCCCTTTGCACAGGGTCGGGTAGCTAGCGTTTTCCTGCGGCGTGTAGCGATCGATCAGCACCCCATTCAGACGCGACTCCAGCCCGCGCGGGCTTTGCTGCCAGCGCACCGCCTTGGCCGGCGAGCACACCCCGTGGGTATTCGGCGCCTCGCCCGTTACATACGACGACAGCGCGCAGCGCCCTTCCACCATCACGCACAGACTGCCGAAACCGAACACTTCGATTTCCACCTCGGTGTTATTGATCACATGTTCGACCTGTGCCAGCGACAGCACACGCGGCAGCACCGCGCGCGCCACGCCGAACTGGCGCTGATAGAAGTTAATGGCTTCGGCATTGGTGGCCGAGCCTTGCACGGACAGATGCAGACGCAGATCCGGATAGTTTTCCGAGGCATAGCGCATCAAACCGGGATCGGCCAGAATCACCGCATCGACGCCGGCCGCCGCTGCCCGGTCGATGGCACGGCGCCACAGGGCGCTGGTTTCCGGTTGCGGATAGGTATTCAGTGCCAGCAGCACCTTGCGACCGTGACGGTGGGCATAGTCGATGCCCTGGCCAATGGCGACGTCGTCGAAATTCAGACCGGCAAAATTGCGCGCATTGGTGGCATCGCGAAAGCCCAGATAGACGCAATCGGCGCCGAGATCGATGGCTGATTTCAGCGCTGGCAGGCTGCCTGCGGGACAGACCAGTTCTATTGGACCGGACTTAGGATTGGGAGAAAGATCATTAAAGCTCATGAGTGTGCTCAAACTGAGTGAAATGCAAAGGTTTTGCGACGACGAACTGTAGCGCGGAGGCAAGCTGAAATTCCTTGACTTGAATCAAGGAAAGGCCGCTTGCCAGAATGGGACAATGGTCCAATCAACCCAAGAGGACACTGCATGAACGCCATCGCCCACTATCTCGAACAGGATCACCAGCATTGCGATGATCTGTATCTGCAAGCCGAAGCCCAGATTGCCGAACAACGGCTGGCGGAGGGAACTGCAGCGTTCCAGCGCTTCATGCTCGCTTTCGAACTGCATCTGTCCCGCGAGGAACACTTGCTGTTTCCGGCACTGGAACAACATCTGGGGAGCAGCAGCGGCCCAACTGTCGTGATGCGCAATGAACACCAGCAACTGCGCGCCATCCTGCGCCAGATGCAGGGCGCGTTGGAACACCGCGATAGCGCCAGCTTCTTCGACTATGCCGACCATTTGCGCATGCTGATGCGCCAGCACAATCTGAAGGAAGAGAACGTGCTCTATCCCATGGCCGACCGCCTGCTCGCTGGCAGCAGTGATGCCATGCTGCGCCAGCTCATGCAGACTGATTTGCCGGCCCAGCCACTGAGCACTGGCGTACCAGCATGAGCACGGACCATGGCCCCGCCAACCCGCCCGCAGCACTACCCGACGCGGTGCTCGACGTGCGCGGAATGGAACCGCCGGAACCGATGGTGAAGGTACTCGAGGCGCTCGATCTGCTGGCGCCCGGTGGCCGTCTGCAAGTGCTGATCGACCGCCAGCCGGTGCCGCTGTATCAGGTACTGCAACGCAACGGCTACTCCCATCTGACCAGTCCCGGTGATGCGGGCGGCTATCAGGTTTTGATCTGGATCACTGGCGCTGCCAGCCAGCCATGAGTGCGGAGAGTACGCCGCGGCGCGCGCTATCGTTCGATAGCAATCCGCCCTTTTCGGTGCCGATGCGTTTCTTTTTCAGTGCCGTACTGTTTGCCATACTCGCCAGCGCGGTGCTGATCTGGCAAGGCGAGGCAGCCTTGCTCAGTCGCTGGTCGCCGTCCACACTGGCGCTCACGCATCTGCTGGTGCTGGGCTGTCTGAGCATGGCCATGCTTGGCGCCCTGCTGCAGATGCTGCCGGTGGTGGCCGGCATCAGCCTGCCGCAGGTGGAACGGCTCGGTCCACTAGTGCATCTGGGACTATGCGCTGGCACGCTTTTGCTCGCCAGTGCCTTCTGGTGGCAAATACCGGCACTGTTTATCGGCGCCGCTGGCCTGCTGGCGGCGACGCTGTTGCTGTTTCTCGGCGCCTGCAGTATCGGCCTGTGGCGCACGCCGGCAGCCGGCGCGACGGAAGTGGTCAGCGCCATCCGGCACGCACTGAGCGCCTTGCTGGCCACCCTGACGCTGGGTCTGGTGCTGGTCGCCACGCTGGCTTTGCCGCAATTCGCTCACTTGCCATGGCAGCGCCTCACGGACCTGCATGTGCTGTGGGGCTTGCTCGGCTGGGTAGGTCTGCTGGTGATGGGCATCGCCTGGCAAGTGGTACCGATGTTTATGGTCACCGAACCCTACCCGCCCGCCCTGCGACGCCATTTCAGCAGTGCCCTGTTCCTGCTGCTGTGTGCCAGTTCCGTGGCCAGCGCTCTATTGCCCCCCGCACACTGGTCAACGCGGGTGACGGAGGCGTCGCTCATGGCAGGCTGCGCCGCGTTTGCCAGCGTCACCCTGTATTTACTAGCGCACCGCAAACGTCCCAGCGCCGATACCACCACGCTGTACTGGCGCTATGCCATGCTCTGTGTGCTGCTAGCGAGCTTGCTGGCGACGCTACCACTGGACTGGCCGCTCAATTTCCGGCCGCTGGCACTGGGCGTGCTGATGATCGCCGGTGTCGCCATGTCCGCCATCTACGGCATGCTGTACAAGATTGTGCCCTTCCTGACCTGGTACCACTTGCAGGAAACCCGGACACGCGGCCAGAGCGTCCCGACTCTGCACCAGATCATTCCGGCGCAGAACGGCCGCTGGCAGTTCGGCCTGCACGCCACTGGCGTGCTGCTATTACTGGCCGCGTGCTACGCGCCCGCTGCGCTCAGCGTTCCAGCGGGCGCCGTCATGGCGCTGGCGAGCAGCACCATGCTGTGGAATCTGCTGACGGCACTGCGCCTGTATCGCCGCCTGCAATACCACGCTCATGCGGATGACGCTGTCACAACTAGTCATTCTGGCTAATAGCGCAGCGCCCGACTAACGGCCAGAATGCACCTTAGCGCCGCAGTTCCGGCCGGCGCCATGGCTCACCAACGAGACGACATCATGACTTGCTATGCAGAGAACTGCTACGACGGCCCTACACTGAGCGTTACTATCAACCGTGAAGGCAACCGGATCCACCGCCTGATCGACGATACCCTGTTTCCCAGCCGTCCCAAAAAAGTGGTGGTGCGGCGCGACCCGATGGTCGCTGCGCTGTTCGGTGCAGCGCCGGGCGACCACGGCGCTGGTGAGGCCAGCGCCGGCGAACCGCCCAGCCGGCCAAAACGCCCACGCAGCTAGCTGGCCATCACGGTACGGTTGCGCCCCGCTTCCTTGGCGGCATACAGAGCCACATCGGCGCGCAGATACAGGGCGTCGAACTGCTCGCCCGGCTGGCGCAGCGCCAGACCGATACTGGCAGTCGGATGCATCCGGACATCACCACTGCTGACTTCGGCCGCCGCAATCGCCAGGCGCACCCGTTCGGCCAGTATCCACGCTCCTTCCTGACTGGTATCCGGCATCAGCACCGCGAATTCTTCGCCGCCCATACGCCCCAGCGTATCGGTACTGCGGATGGTCAGCTGGGTCGCCCTCACCGCCGCGCGCAGTACTTCGTCGCCAAACGGATGACCATAGCGGTCATTGACCTGTTTGAAAGCATCGAGATCGAGGATCAGCAGCGCCAGCGGCTGTGCGGTGCGTTCCATCAGCGCCAGACAGTCGCGTGCCCGTTCGATGAAATGATGCCGGTTCGCACAGCCGGTCAGCGAATCGGTGGTCGCCAGCTGGAATAGACGCTGATTTGCCGCGCGCAATTCCTGCGCCGTTTCTGCCAGCACCAGCGTGCGCTCCTCCACCTGCTGCTGCAAAGCGCGCTGGCGCTGGCGCAGATAGGCTGTGCGTGCCTGCACCACGCTCACCATGGCGGCCAGACCCAGTAAAACCAGCAAGGCTTTGAGCCAGAACGTCTGATACCACGCTGGCGCAACCTTGATCGGCAGCTTCAAGGTCTGGCGCGACCAGTTGCCATTGCGGTC
>JAIELO010000392.1 GCA_019752915.1 Burkholderiaceae bacterium | reverse complement strand
GGCGGCATTATCGGTCTGGAAATGGCGACCGTGTATTCGACCTTCGGTGCCCGCATCGATGTGGTTGAAATGATGGATGGCCTGATGCAGGGCGCGGACCGTGACGCTGTCAAAGTCTGGCAGAAGTACAACGAGAAGCGCTTCGACAACGTCATGACCAAGACCAAAACGGTGGCCGTTGAAGCGCTGCCGGAAGGGATCAAAGTCACCTTCGAAGCGGCGGAAGCCGGTGCTACCGCACCTGCGCCGCAAGTCTACGATCTGGTGCTGGTGGCCGTCGGCCGCAGCCCGAACGGCAAGAAGCTGGCAGCCGACAAGGCTGGCGTGGTGGTGAGCGATCGCGGTTTCATTCCGGTCGACAGCCAGATGCGCACCAATGTGCCGAACATCTTCGCCATCGGCGATCTGGTGGGTCAGCCTATGCTGGCACACAAGGCCGTGCACGAAGCGCACGTGGCGGCGGAAGCTGCTGCTGGCCAGAAGTCGCACTTCGATGTGAAGGTGATTCCATCGGTGGCCTACACCGATCCGGAAGTGGCATGGGCCGGTATCACGGAAGACGAAGCCAAAGCCAAGGGCATCAAAGTCGAGAAGGGTCACTTCCCGTGGGCTGCTAGTGGCCGTGCGGTTGCCAACGGCCGTGCCGAAGGCTTCACCAAGCTGCTGTTCGACGCTGAAACCCACCGTATCATTGGTGGCACCATCGTCGGTACCCACGCCGGTGATATGATCGGCGAGATCGCTCTGGCGATCGAAATGGGTTGTGACGGCACCGACATCGGCAAGACCATCCACCCGCACCCGACGCTGGGCGAGTCGATCGGTATGGCCGCCGAAGTGTACGAAGGTACTTGCACCGACCTGCCGCCACCGCGCAAGCGCTAAGCATCTGCAGCAGGCAAACAAAAGCCGGGACTTGTTCCCGGCTTTTTTATGGTCAGCTGCTTTGTCTAGCGGGTCAGGCGATACAGCAGCAGGGCGGTGCGGATGGTGGCGCGTTCGATCGAGGCGATTTCCAGATCTTCATCGGGCGAGTGCGAGCCGTTGCCGGTGGCGCCAAGGCCATCCAGACTGTCGAGCAGTGGTGCGACGAACTGGATGTCGCCGGCGCCACGCTGGCCCGGTGGCAGGGCAGGGATGGCGCCCAGTCCGGCGTCACTGCTGGCTTGCGAGTAGATCTTGAGCAGAGCCAGATTACCGTCGGTAGGCGACATCGGTGGATAGTGCTCGTGGAATTCGATGCTGGCGCTGGTGCCGGGCAGACTGCCGGCGACGATGGCGCGCATCTTGGCGTGGGCCCGATCGCGCTGGGCGTAGCTCAGGTAGCGCAGATCGCCTTTCACGGTGGCGCTACGCGCGATGACGTTGTTCTTGCCTGCTACCTGTCCCTGACTGCCTGATTCGGTGATGCCGGTGCCGCCTAACATCAGGCCGGGACTGAAGGTCAGGTCCGGTTCGATCACTTGCTGGCGGAAGCCGTCGATGATGCGCGCGGTTTCGTAGATGGCACCATAACCGGCGTTGTCACTGAAGATGCCGGCCGAGTGGCCTTGTTTGCCCTGCACCGTTAGCGTCCATTCGGACGATGCGCGGCGGCCGATGGTGCCGGTGTCGTGACCGTCCTTGTCGCGTACCGTGCCTTCGAAGGCCAGTGCCAGATCGCTGCGTTTGGCGGCGGCGATCATATCGGCGCGCGAGATGTCGACCGGGTCACCGGCGTTTTCTTCGTCGCCGCTGAAGATGACGCTGATGCTGGTGTTGTCCAGCGCGCCCACACGCTGCAGGGCGCGCAGCGCTTCGATGATGATCACGTCGCCGCCCTTCATGTCGTTGACGCCCTGACCACGTACCCGTGCGCCATTGCGTTGCCAGAGCGCGACCGGGCTGTCTTTTTCGAACACGGTGTCGAGGTGGCCGATCAGCAGCAGGCGTTTGCCCTGCTTGCCTTCGCGGCTGGCCAGCAGGTGCCCGGCGCGCTGCACGGCGGGTGGCATGTCGATCCAGCGGGTGGTGAATCCCAGTTGATCAAACTGTTCGCGGAATAAGCGGCCGACGGCGCGTACGCCATCGTGGTTCATGGTGCCGCTGTTGATGTTGACGGCGCGCTCCAGCAGTTGCAGCCCTTGCTCGTTATGCGCCTGAACCTCGGCGACGATGCGCTGTTCGGTTGGCGAGAGAGGCGCGGCCTGCGCTGCAGTCAGTTGCAGCGTCAGGGGCAGCGCCAGTGTTAGGGCCGCTGCTGCGATCGGGTTGAATGCCATGGACGCTCCGTCAGGGTAGGGGGACGCCCTAGCATAGCACTGCGCAAGCGCTTAGTTGACGGTAAATTGGGTGGGAATTTCGATGCCGCCGCTGCGTGCTGCTTCAGCGTAGGCGTGCAGTTCTTCGATCAGGGCATCCAGCTGTTCCTGACCCGGGTTGGCCTGAAATGATTTGATGCGCTCATTCATGAGCGTTACCTGTCTACTCCAGTCCAGTCGATTCGCTTTGCTCATAGTTCTGCTCCATGTAAAAAAAGCAGTATAGACCAAATGACAAAAATTGGCAGTATCCTGAAGAACGCTGGCGGAATGCTAGCGCAGCACGCCGTGCAGGAACAGCGACAGGCCTTGTGTGACGCGGGCTTGCAGCATGTCCGGTGCGACCATGACCTCGTTCGGGAACAGCAAACAGGTCATGCCATCACCGAGGATGCAGTTCAGCAGATGCACGGCCAGCATTTCGTCCGACAGTTCGCTGCGCAGCTGGCTGCGGATATCGGGACGGTTAAAGAAGCGTGCCAATTCGGTGCGGGTGCGCAGCGGGCCGGCCTGATAAAAGGACTCGGCCAGTTCCGGCGAGGTGCCCGATTCGGCAATCACCATGCGGTACAACTGGTTCGATTTCGGTTGCGTCAGCAGTTCGAGGAAACGCAGCGAGAAATCGCGCAGAATCACTTCCAGCGGGCGCGGATCGGTCTCCATGCTCTGCATGCCTTCGAAGAAGTGCGCGCGACCACTGGTGATGACGGCCTTGAGTAGCCCGGCCTTGCCGCCAAACTTGACGTAGATCGTGCGCACGGCCACGTGGGCTTCGCGGGCAATCATCTCCAGACTGACCTTGCTATAGCCTTTTTCCAGGAACAGTGCGCCGGCCGTGTGCAGCAGCGCTTGCTGGCGGGCTTCCTTATCGGCCGCACGGGGACGTCCGGCACTCTTGCCGGGGCAAGGTGGCTCGCTGTGTTGTGTAGAAATTTCCTCTTGGCAATCAGTTTCGTCGAGGGCGGTGCTGTTCATAATGTTCTGCAAGGTTTGCTCTAGATACGGTTATCGTAGTGCAAAATAAAATGAAATGCAATCGTTTCATTTCTTGACTTCGCCCCAAAACTCTTCAATAATGCACCTCTCTCATTTCATTTTTTATTGGAGCAGTCCATGTCCACTCAGCACAACCCGGATCAGAAAGTGCTCAGCGCAATACCCGCAGCCGCACCCGCAGCCATGCCCGCCACGCCGCCCGCCAACCGCCGTGTGGTGGTGATCGCCACTATCGTTGCGCTGGCCGCACTGGCACTGGGTGGTCGCATGTGGTACCGCAGCCATTACTTCGTCGAAACGGAAAATGCCTATGTGGCAGGGCATGTGCATCCGGTGTCGTCCCGTATTGGCGGTACTGTGACCAAAGTGCTGATCGACGATAACCAGCAGGTGCATGCCGGCGATGTGATCGCCGAACTCGATCCGTTTGATCAGCATGTGAAGGTTGAGCAGATGCAGGCTCAGATTTTCTCGGTGGAGCAGCAGATGCTGCAGGCCGATGCGCAGATCGCGCAGGTGCAGGCGCAAGCTAGCGCCGCAGCCGCGCAAGTGGCGCAGTCCGAAGCCCAGCTGGTGCGCGCCAAACAGGACGCCGAGCGTTTTGGTCAGCTGTATAACAGCCAGATGAAAGCCGTCTCGAAAGCCGAACTCGATGCAGCCGTAGCCGGTCGCGCCGGTGCCAGCGCGGATCTGGCGGCGCGCAAAGATAGCGCGCTCGCTGCCAAGGCACAGATCAACGCTGCGCGTGCTGCCCGTGATGTGCTCAAGGCGCAAGTGGCCGTGCTGCGCGTGCAATTGAAGGACGCCCAGCAGCAACTGGCTTACAACCGTATTCTGGCACCCGTCGATGGCCGTATCGGCAAGCGCAGTGTGGAAGTTGGTCAGCGCGTCAGCTCCGGCCAGCTGTTGACCGCCATCG
>JAIELO010000396.1 GCA_019752915.1 Burkholderiaceae bacterium | reverse complement strand
TGTGCGCGTTTGCAACACTGAGCTGATTCCCCATCTGTTCACGGAGTTGGCATGCGCCTGCTTTCCCGTCTGCTCGGCATCGCTGTACTGTGCAGCCTGCCGCTGGCCGCTCTGGCCGCAAATTCGATCACTTCTTTCAGTCCACAAGGCGTCGTCAAGGGTGTACGACAGGCCAGCGCACGCTTCGCCACGCAGATGGTGGCGCTCGGCGATATCCGGCTCGATGACCCGTTTGCGGTCGATTGCGCCGTGCCGGGCAAGGGGCGCTGGGTTGACGGCGGCAATTGGGCGTATGACTTCGAGCGTGATCTGCCGGCTGGACTGGCCTGTCGCTTTACGCTCCAGCCGGGCGTTAAAGACCTCGCCGGGAATTTGCTGGAAGGCGAACGTGCCTATGCGTTCAGTACCGGCGGGCCGAAGGTGGTGCGCGCCATGCCCTATGAAGGCGCTTACGCGATCGACGAACAGCAGGTGTTTGTGCTGGCACTCGATGCCGTTGCCGATCAGGCCAGCATCAGCCAGCACGCGTGGTGTCTGGCGCAGGGCGTCAACGAGAAAATCGGCGTGCGCTTGCTGACCGGGGAGGAGCGCGAACGTGTTCTCGCGCAGCGCAAGGATCTTATCGACCGTTATCTGGTCAGCTATTTCCGCGCACGCGGGGCGGTGTGGGAGACTAAACTGGCGCTGCGCAAGCAGCGCATCGATCAGGCACCACTGGCCGTTCTGCAATGCAAGCAGCGCTTGCCGGCAGATGCCAATGTGACGCTGGTATGGGGTGCACAGATTGCCGCTGATAACGGCATGGCGAGCGAACAGGATCAGAATCTGTCCTTCCATACCCGTCCCGATTTCACTGCCCGCTTCAGTTGCGACAGGCTGAAAAAAAATGGCGGCTGCATTCCGTTTCTGCCGATGCGCCTGCAGTTCTCGGCGCCCGTCGCGCAGGCCGACCTGCGTGCCATTACGCTCAAGGGTGCGGGTGGTAAAAGCTATCCGGGTAAACTGGAACAGCAGGAACAGGGCGGTGATCATGGCAGCACGCTGGTGTTCAACGGACCTTTCCCCGAAAAGGCCAATCTGTCGCTGGTGCTGCCCGCCGGTCTGAAAGATGATGCCGGTCGTACGCTGCTCAACGCCGAGCGTTATCCGCTACAGGTGCGTACCGACAGCCAGCCACCATTGATTAAATTCCCGGCGCGCTTCGGCATTATCGAAGCAAAAGGCGATCGCATGCTGCCGGTCACGCTGCGCAACGTCGAGCCCAGTCTGGCGGTTACGGCGGCGCGGGTTGATGGCGCCAGCCTGCGTGTCAATGATGTGGCACTGACGCAGAATGAACAGGATCAGCAGGTGCTCACATGGTTGCGGCGCCTGAGTAGCTATGGCGGCGAGGCCGATGAACTGTATGGCGATGCCCTGTTCCGGCCATTGCTAGCGAACCAGAAGAGTGGTGCGCAGGGTAGCATCGAACGCTTTGCCGTACCCAAACCGGCTGGCCGGCAAGCCTTCGAAGTAATCGGCATCCCTTTACGCAAGCCGGGTTTCTATGTGGTGGAACTGGCGAGTCCGCGGCTCGGTGCCGGACTGGCGGTAAAGCCGACCACTGCCTATGTGAGTGCGGCAGCGCTGGTGACGAATATGGTGGCGCACTTCAAGCATGGCGCGAGTTCATCGCTGGTGTGGGTGACTTCGCTGGATAAAGGTAAGCCGGTAGCGCAGGCGCAGGTGATGGTGCGCGATTGCGACGGCAAGCAGTTATGGCAGGGCGTTACGGACCAGAATGGTGTCGCCAGCATTGCACAGGAATTGCCGGAGCCGCGCTGCCAGCGCAGTAGTGGCTATTTCATCACGGCGCGTAGTGGCAGTGACATGACGTTCACGCTGTCCGACTGGACGCGCGGTATCGAGAGCTGGCGTTTCAATGTGCCCACCAGTGACGGCAGCGCCGATAACGTGATTGCCAGCACGGTGTTTGATCGCACTTTGCTGCGCGCCGGTGAAACGGTGCATATGAAGCACTTCCTGCGTCGCCATGTCGCGCAGGGCTTCACGCTGGTGACGGCCAGCGATGGCGCCGGCAAGAACCGGCGCGGGCGATATGGCCGTCAGCTGACGGCGGAAGAACGCAAGGCGCAGCCGGATAGTGTGATCCTGCAGCACGAGGGCAGCGAGCAGCGCTACAAGGTGGCTCTGAACTGGAGCGCCAACGGTAGCGCGGAAAACCAGTGGCAGATTCCGGTCGATGCCAAGCAGGGCTGGTATGTGGTGCTGCTCGGTGGCCGCGAGGCGGGACGCTTCCGCGTCGAGCAGTTCCGCGTGCCGACCATGAAGGCGCTGATGCAGGGGCCGAAGGCGCCGGCGATACAGGCCAAGGCGGTGGATCTCGACGTGCAGCTGAGCTATCTGTCCGGTGGTGCGGCGGCGGGCGTGCCAGTGCAACTGCGCAGCGTCGTGGAAGATCGCTTCATCAGCTTTGAAGACTATGCCGACTTTACCTTCAACGCCGGTGATGTCACGGTGGGCGTCGAACGTAACCAGCGCGCTTTTGATGAGGACAGTGGCGAGTTCGAGGTGGCGCAAGGTGAAGGCGAAGCAGAAGGTCAGCGCGAGGGTGATGGACTGACAGGTCTGAAGAGCCGCAAGCTGACGCTGGATAAAGCGGGTGGGGCGCGCGTCACGCTCGATCAACTGCCAGCCGTTACCACGCCGCGCCAGTTGTTAGCGGAGCTGTCGTATCAGGATGCGAATGGCGAAACGCTGTCGGCCAGTACCCGCATTCCGCTGTGGAATTCCGCCTATCTGATCGGCATCCAGCCCGATGGCTGGGTAGTCAGCAAGGATGCGCTGAAATTCACCACGGTGGTCCTCGATCTGCAAGGCCGGCCGGTGGCAGATGCACCAGTCAGCGTCGACTTCTTTCAGCGCGTGCAGTTCTCGCACCGGCGTCGTCTGATTGGCGGCTTCTATGCCTACGAGAATCATAGCGAAGTCAAGGCGCTTGGTGCCGCGTGCGAAGGCCGCACCGATAGCAAAGGGCTGCTGATCTGTCAGGTCAAAGCTCCAGCTTCCGGGAATCTGATTCTGCGCGCCAGTACCCGCGATGGCGAGCAGCGCGTCGCCATCACCCAGCGTGAAACCTGGGTGGCCGATGGTGCCGACTGGTGGTTCAACGTGACCGACAATGACCGTATCGATCTGCTGCCGGAGAAGAAGCGTTACGAACCCGGTGAGTCGGCCAGCTTCCAGTTGCGCATGCCGTTCCGCGAAGCGACGGCGCTAATTACGGTGGAGCGCGAAGGCGTGATCGATACCTATGTGCGCCAGCTGTCCGGCAGTGAGCCGGTCTTCACGCTACCGATCAAGGGTAGCTATGCGCCCAATGTGTATGTCTCGGCGCTGGTGGTGCGTGGCCGGGTGGCTGGTGTGCAGCCGACCGCGCTGGTCGATCTTGGCAAGCCTGCCTATAAACTCGGGATCACGCCGCTGCGGGTGGGCTGGTCTGCCAGTGAACTGAAAGTACAGGTCAAGGCGGATAAGCCGGTCTACAACATCCGCGAAAAAGCCACAGTGGCTGTCAAGGTGACGCGCGCCGATGGTTCGTTGCCGCCAGCCGGTGCCGAAGTGGCGCTGGCCGCCGTCGATGTCGGCCTGCTCGAACTGATGCCCAATACCAGCTGGGAACTGCTGGAAGCGATGATGCAGCAGCGTAGTTTGCAAGTGCAGACGGCCACCGCGCAGATGCAGGTGGTCGGTAAGCGCCACTTCGGGCGCAAGGCCGTGCCGCATGGCGGCGGTGGCGGTAAAGGTGCGGGGCGCGAGCTATTCGATACGCTGCTGTTCTGGCAGGCGCGGGTGGCGCTCGATGCCAATGGCGAAGCCACCGTGCAGGTGCCGATCAATGATTCGCTGACGGCGTTCCGCATCGTGGCCATTGCCAGCGCCGATGCCGACCTGTTTGGTACCGGTCGCACCGAGGTGCGTAGTTCGCAGGATCTGATGCTGCTCTCCGGCCTGCCGCCGGTGGTGCGCGAAGGCGACCGTCTGCGTGCCGGCTTCACGCTGCGTAATACCAGTGAGGCTGCGGTGCAGGTGGCGCTGACGGCGTGTGCCGCCGGCAAACCGATGGCCACCCAGCAGATCGCGCTGGAAGCAGGCCAGGCGCAGGATGTGGGCTGGGACTATCAGGTGCCGACGGCAGTGGCCAGTATCGCGTGGGAC
>JAIELO010000348.1 GCA_019752915.1 Burkholderiaceae bacterium | reverse complement strand
CGACTTCAGCGCGGTGCCGCTGGACGGCGGCGAACGCTGGCTGCTGCGCTACGCCGTCAGCGACGATGGCATCGGCATCAGCGCCGCCGGCCAGCAGCGTTTGTTCGAACCGTTCAGCCAGGCCGACCAGAGCATCAGCAGCCAGTATGGCGGCACCGGACTGGGGCTGGCAATTTCGAAGACGCTGGTGGAAATGATGGGCGGCCGGATCTGGGTGGAAAGCACGCCGGGACAGGGCTCGGTGTTTCACTTCACGGCACGTTTCGGCGTGCAGGAGTCGGCCCAGTCCGGGCAGAATCAGCGCATGTTTACCGCCGACGAATTGCGTGGCATCCGCTTGCTGGTGGTCGATGATAATGCGGCGGCGCGCGAGATTCTGCGCGACATGGCCAGTTCCTTCGGGCTGGCGGTGCAGACCGCCGCTGGCGGGCGCGAGGCGCTCGCGATGCTGGACGCGGCAGCGCACAGCGGCGCCGCGTATCACCTGCTGCTGTCCGACTGGCGCATGCCGGAAATGGATGGGGTGCAGCTGGTCGGCGCGATGCAGCGCCAGATTGCAGCGGTAGCGCCGGCCGTGATCATGGTGACAGCGTATGGTCGGGAGGAGGCGCTGGCCGCAGCCCAGCAGCAGAAGGTCGCCGTCAGCACGGTGCTGACCAAGCCGGCCACGCCGTCATCGTTGCTGGAAGCGATCGGCGCGGCGCTGAAAAAAGTCGCGCTGCCACAGCGCACGCTGGCCCAGTTGAGTACCAGCGAGCCGCAGCTGCAGGACCATATCGCCAGTCTGCAGGGGGCGCGGATTCTGCTGGTCGAGGATAACGACCTGAATCAGGAACTGGCGCTGGAACTGCTCGCCGATGCAGGGCTGCAGGTGGTGCTGGCCAATAATGGCCGCGAAGCGCTCGATCTGCTGGCGCAGGATGCCGCCTTTGACGGCATCCTGATGGATTGCCAGATGCCGGTGATGGATGGTTACGAGGCGACCCGGCAGATCTGCCAGAACCCTGCGCTGCAGCACATTCCCGTGCTGGCGATGACCGCCAACGCGATGGCCGGTGACCGCGAACTGGTACTGGCGGCCGGCATGCGCGAACATATCGCCAAGCCGCTCGATGTCGAGCGCATGTTCGAGAGCATGGCGCACTGGTTCAAGCCGGCACGTGACGGGCGCGCCGTGGTGCAGGCGCCACAGCGCGCTGCCGCTTCCACGGCGCGCAGCCTGCCGGCAGCCTTGCCCGGCATCGATCTGCTCGCGGGGCTGGCAAGTACCATGAACAGTGATAAGCTCTACCGCAAGCTGCTGGGCAAATTTACCAGAAACCAGAGTCAGTTCCTGGCGCATTTCCGCGCCGCGCGCGACAGCGACGATGCCACGGCAGCGGAGCGCTGCGCCCATACCTTGCGCGGCAATGCCGGCAATATCGGCGCGCGCGCCTTGCAGCAGCTGGCGGCCCGGCTGGAACAGCAATGCAAGGCGCAGGACGATGTTGCGCAACTTGAGGAAAGCCTGCAAGCGGTGCTGGCCGAGCTGGCGCTGGTGCTGCACAGTTTGCACAGTCTGGAAGCGGGGGAGCCAGCGGCGCCTGCGCCCGCGCCCGAAGTGGCCAGTGTGGCCTGTGATCCGGCCGTGCTGCAGGCCGCTACCGAGCGTCTGGGCGAGTTACTGGAGGACGGTGATCCCGAAGCGCTGCCTTTATGGGAAAGCCAGCGGGCCGCTTTCACGGTGGCCTATCCGGCGCATTGGCAGCGGATCGACGAGCAACTCAACGATTTTGATTTCGAAGCTGCGCTGCAGTCGTTACGGCAGGCGCAGCGTGCGGAGACACCGGGCAAAGTGCCCTGAGCGTGGCTAAAACGGAGCGTCTATGGAAACTGGTCACACCCTGTTGAACCGGGCAACGATTCTGATCGTTGATGACACGCCGGAAAATCTGTCGCTGATGAGCGAGTTGCTGCGCAACGACTATAAGCTCAAAATCGCCAATAGCGGGGCGCGCGCGCTCAAGCTGGCCGGCAGCGGTGACGTGCCGGATCTGATCCTGCTCGATATCATGATGCCGGAAATGGACGGCTACGAAGTCTGCCGCATCCTCAAGGAGCAGCCCGCCACGCGCGAGATACCGGTGATTTTTCTTACCGCCAAGGCAGACATCGAGGCCGAAGAGCGCGGCTTGCAACTGGGCGCGGTGGACTATCTGACCAAGCCGGTCAGCCCGCCGATCCTGATGGCACGCCTGAAAACCCATCTGGCGCTGAAAGCCCATGCCGATTTCCTGCGCGATAAAAGCGTATTTCTGGAAAACGAAGTGGCGCGTCGTACCCGCGAAGTCACCGCGATTCAGGATGTCACGATTCTGGCCATGGCCTCGCTGGCCGAAACGCGCGATGCCGACACCGGCAACCATATCCGCCGTACCCAGTACTATGTGCAGGCGCTGGCGCAGCACCTGAAAAGCCATCCGCGCTTTGCTGCGCTACTGAGCGATGATTACATCCGCATGCTGTTCAAGTCGGCACCGCTGCACGATATCGGCAAAGTGGGCATTCCTGACCGCATCCTGCTGAAACCCGGTAAATTCGACGCGGCCGAATTCGAGATCATGAAAACCCACACGACGCTGGGGCGCGACGCCATCGATCACGCGGAAAAGCAGCTCGGCATGGCAGTCAGTTTCCTGTCGATGGCTAAAGACATCGCCTACGGGCATCAGGAAAAATGGGACGGTTCCGGCTACCCGCAAGGGCTGGCTGGCGAGGCAATTCCCGTATCGGCGCGTCTGATGGCGGTGGCCGATGTGTACGATGCGCTGATCAGCCGGCGCGTCTACAAGGAAGGGATGTCGCACGCGCAGGCAGTGGCGCTGATCGCCGCCGGGCGCGGCAGCCATTTCGACCCGGATGTGGCAGATGCGTTTATGGCCCTGCAGGACCAATTCCAGCAGATTGCCTTGCGCTTTGTCGATAGCGATCACGATCTTGACAGCAAACGCGAGCAGCTCAGCCGTATGGCGGGCTAGTGCGGCCGGCGCGCAGCGGCATGTGGCGGACGTTGCAGCGCGGCGGGTCACGGCATACAATTGCGGCCGGCGGGATTTTATCACCGTCACCATAACCGTCTGAATACAAGGAAAATGATGAGTCTGCCGCAATACATTACGATCAACGGAACGTCGTATGCTTCCGAAAAACTGAACGATGTTGCAAAAATGCAAGCTGCTAACGTTCAAGTGGTGGATGCGGAACTGGCCCGTTTGCAGCAGCAAATCGGCATTGCCCAGACCGCCCGCAATGCCTATATTGCCGCGCTGATCGAAGCCGTCAAAGGCAAGGATGGCGCCGCCGTGGAAGAAAAGCCGAAGAAACCACGCGCGCCGCGCAAACCGAAGGCCGCTGCTGCTGCCTGAACCACGCTGTTCTCAGCGCTAGCTGCCTGCCGCCGCTACGGGGCAGGCAGTGTCGTTTCGCGCATCTGCGCCTGCAGTTGCGAAATCTGGCGTGCCTGCTCGAAGACGCTGCTGGCCGTCAGATTGAGTCCTGAAATGGGCAATTCGGCCGCCCTGAGCGCGCCCACGATCCACGAATTACAGTTGTTGAGCAGGCTGTAGTGCCCGTTGGCCTGATAGAAGCGGTCGGCATACGCGCTCTGCTGGCCCAGATAGATGGGCTGTCCGGCGCGATCGGTGGCGATGCTGCGTTCCAGATAGGCTAGCAGCTGGTCCATGCCCCGTGCCGTAATCGCCAGCGGCAGGCTGTCCTGCGCCGCCACGCCCAGTGGCGGATTGACTTCGCGGCTACCCACCTGCAAGGCTGGATAATCCGACGCCACCAGTGCTTTGACAGCGGTTGACCATGCCGCGTTATCCTGCACAAAATAGGCGCCATCGCCCCAGCCCACCAGCACATAACGGGACGGCCGCAAGTCGCTGCGCAGGCGCACACTGCGGCTGCGCAGGGTCTCACTGTCGAACAGTAGCGCGGTATGCCAGCCGTAGCGCAGCAGGTGAATGGTGTGCGGTGCATCCGCCGGAGGTACGCTGTTGCGGCTGGGCGCTACGGCGCAGCCGGTCAGGAGCAGCAGGCCACTGAGCAACATCAGCAGCCATGCCAGAGCAGGTCGTTTCATGGGGTAAGGGCGGCATACGGAAGCCGCTATTTTACCGTAGCCGGGTGCGCTTAGCCCGGGCAGGATTGCTTGCGGAACATCAGCGTGACTTGCCCCAGTTCAATGCC
>JAIELO010000277.1 GCA_019752915.1 Burkholderiaceae bacterium | reverse complement strand
TTGCGCCGCCAGCAGCGCATCCAGCGCTAGCCGGCGACTGGTCAGCGCGTCGGCCAGACTGATTTCTCCGGCGCGGTAGGCGCGCAGCATCAGGCTGGCCTGCTCCTGCGCCTGCTGCGCCAACGCTTCCTGCGTCTGCCACAGCGCCACACTACGCACTGCCTCGGTAGCGGCGCGTCGCGCATCGCCCTGCACCTTACGCTCTATCAGCGCCTGCTGCTCGCGTGCCATGCTGGCACGCGCCACTGCCGCATCGCGCTCCGCAGAACGGGCAGCACCCGGCAGCGGAATCGATAACGTCACACCAATCAGACGCTCCTGACCGGCGCGTTCGCGCAAGGCACGTATGGCCAGCGTCGGATCCGGCATACGCTCACTAGCTTGACGCTGGGCACGCAAGCGCGCCAGCGTCGCCCCGGCCTGCGCCAGTTCCAGTTCGTGATTATCGGCCAGTATCTGCTGCTGCAGGCTGTCCACCGACACCGCACCGTATTGCGGCAGCGGCAGTTCGGTCACGGACGGCACCGGCAAGCCACGGTAGGCGAGCTGCAACTGCGCCAGCGCCTGCTCGAGCCGCAATTCCGCCTGCTGCAATTGCGCCTGTATGCGGCCCCGTTCGCCCTGTGCCTGCAGCAGATCGAGGCGCGCCGCATCACCGGCTTTGACGCGCTGCCCCACGCTACGCAGCAATTCGTCGGCCAGCGTCAGCTGCTCGCGCCAGCGGGCCACCGCCACCTGTTCGCGCAGACCGGCAAACCAGTCTACCAGCAGCACACGTCCTGCTTCATGCCAGCTATCGGCGCGCCTGGTAGCGGCTAACGCGACAGTTTGCGCGCCGATGGACTCGTCCTGACTGGCTTTACCAAACCAGCGCACGGTACGTTCCAGCCCGACTTCCTGTTCCTGAAACCGCTCACCACCGACGATGCTGCGCTGGCCGTGGCCGGCGCGCAGCGTCCATTCATACTGACCGGCAGCGAGCCGTTTCTGATCGGCGCGTGCCAGATCGCCTTCCAGCACACTGCCACGCAATTGTGGCAGGTCGGCCAGCGCCTGTCGCACCTGCAGTTCCGGCGGCAGCAAACTCAAGGCCGAGCCGCTCGCCGCTGCCTGCGTGAGGCCGGACGCACCACCCAGCAACGCCAGCAGCACAGCCACCATCCATGGTTGACGCGCCTTCATGCCAGCCTCCCGAAATCGATCACGGGGACTATCCAGTAGCTCACTTCCGGGCTGGGAATCTGCACCGCGAGCAGTGCCAGTAACTGGCGCAGGTTCGCTTCCGTACCGGCGATCTGCACCTGCTTGCTGCGGCGCCGCCCCTGTACCTGCTCCATGCTGCTGCTGAGTCGCATGCCGCGCCCCATGCCTTGTGCATCGGTGACGGTATAGCCACCGGCCAGCTCGGGATGGTCGAGCAGAAAATCCAGCACATCCTCTTCCAGCACGCTCGGCATGGTGAGCGTGAGCAGTGCGTTATAGCTAGTTTCAGACTTCATTAGTTCACTCCGGATTGCGCAGATACCGGTGCGATGCCGAAGCGCCGGTACAGGATAGGTAACAGGATCAGGGTCAGCAAGGTGGCACTCAGCAAGCCGCCGATCACAACGATGGCGAGCGGCTTCTGGATTTCCGAGCCCGGCCCGGTCGCCAGCAGCAAAGGCACCAGTCCCAGCGCCGTAATACAGGCCGTCATCAGCACTGGACGCAAGCGCCGCTGGGCGCCCTGCACCACCACCTCGCCGATCGCCATGCCGCGTGCCACCAGCTGGTTAAAGCAGGTAATCATCACCAGCCCGTTCAGCACCGCGATGCCCATCAGCGCAATGAAGCCCACTGATGCCGGCACCGACAGGAATTCACCACAGACCGCCAGCGCCACCACGCCACCGATCAGGGCAAACGGAATATTGACGAACACCAGTGCCGCCTGACGCACGCTGTGCAAGGTACTAAACAGCAGCAGGAAGATCAATGCCAGTGCCACCGGCACCACCACCGCCAGCCGCGCGGCCGCGCGTTGCTGGTTTTCGAACTGGCCACCCCAGGCGATACGGTAACCGGAAGGCAGCTTGACGCTACTGGCGATGCGCTGGCGCGCTTCGTCGACGAAGCCGACCAGATCACGACCGTGCACATTGGCACGCACCACCACCATGCGGCTACCGTTCTCGCGCTCCACTTTGACCGGGCCATCAACCTGTTTCAGCGTTGCGAGCTGCGACAAGGGGATCGCGCTGCCGTCCGCCAGCGGGAAGCTTAGCTGGGCGAAGCGTTCCGGCGACAGGCGCAGCCCTTCTTCGCCACGCAGCAGCAGCGGCACGCGCCGGCCATCCTGCACCACCACGCCGGTGCTGCGGCCCTCGATCAGGGTGCGCAGATCGGACTGGATCTGCTCGACATTCAAGCCCAGCCGCCCAGCGGCCAGCCGGTCAACTTCCACCTGCAGGTATTGCACGCCCTCGTTCTTCACCGTCAGTACATCTTCGCTACCGGAGATCGCCTGCACCTGCTTGACGATCTGGGCACCGAGCGCATCGAGCTGATGGGTGTCCGGCCCATAAACCTTGATCGCCACGTCGCCGCGCACGCCGGACAGCATTTCCGAGGTGCGCATTTCGATCGGCTGGGTAAAACTCAGATTGATACCGGGGAAGCCCGCCGTAGCGCGGCGCAGCGCCTCCATCAATTCATCCTTGTTACGGCTACGCCACTGTTCGCGTGGCTTGAGCACCATGAAGGTATCGGTCTCGTTGAGGCCCATCGGATCGAGTCCCAGTTCATCGGAACCGGCGCGCGCTACGATGCGCAGCACATCGGGCACCTCGGCCAGAATCGCGCGCTGGATCTCGCCATCGATACGGGCCGATTCCGCCAGACTCACCGAAGGCAGCTTCTCGATCTGCATGATGATGTCACCCTCGTCGAGGGTCGGCATGAAGGACTTACCGACGACGGTGAACAGCCCCACTGCCAGCACCAGCAGCAGCCCGGCGGCAATCAGTACCTGTTTTTGCGCCTGTAAGGCACGCAGCAGCCAGCGGGTGTAGAACGCTTCCAGATACACCACCAGCCGTGGCGTGCTGTGCTGGTGACTTCCCATCAACAGCGAGGCGAGTACCGGAATCACCGTCAGAGAACATAGCAACGATGCGGCGAGTGCGAAGATAATCGTCAGCGCGACCGGCGCAAACAGTTTGCCTTCCAGTCCCTGCAGGGACAGTAGCGGCAGAAACACGATCATGATGACCAGCATACCGGCCGTCACCGGCAGCGCCACTTCCCGCACCGCACGATAGATTACGTGCAGACGCGCCATTCCACGCGCCTTAGCTTCACCTTGTGCTTCGATATTTTCGACCACCACCACCGCCGCATCGACCAGCATGCCAATGGCGATCGCCAGACCACCCAGCGACATCAGATTCGCGCTCAGGCCGAAGGCCTGCATCAGTACAAACGTTCCCAGTGCGGCTAACGGCAGAATACAGGCCACTACCAGCGCCGAGCGCAGATTACCAAGAAATACGTACAGTAGTACCAGCACCAGAATCGTCGCCTCGGCCAGTGCCTTGATCACCGTATTCACCGCGCGCGCGACCAGATTGCCACGATCGTAAAACGGGCTGATGGTGGTGCCTGCCGGTAAGGTGGGCGCCAATTCGGCCAGCCGGCTACGCACCTGCGCCAGCACTTGCTGGGCATTCGCACCGCGCATTGCCAGCACCAGACCTTCCACCGCCTCACCCGCGCCGTTCTGGGTGACCACGCCATAACGGGTCAGCTGCCCCTCACGCACACTGGCCACCTGCCCCAGCGTCACCACCTGCCCCTCCACACTGCGGATCACGATCGCACGCACATCATCGTAGGTGCGAACACTGGAGTCGCTGCGGATCAGCAGCGCTTCCTCACCATCTGTCAGCCGGCCCGCACCGTCACTGCGGTTATTCGCTTCCAGTGCCTGCTGCAATTGCGCCAGCGAGATCCGCCGCGCCGCCAGTGCTGCGAGGTCAGGGACAACTTCGAAACTGCGCGCCAGACCACCGAGCGCGTTAACATCGGCCACGCCGGGAATGCTACGCAACTGGGGACGGATCACCCAGTCCAGCAAGGTGCGCTTTTCCATCTGGCTCAGTGGTCCTTCAATGGTGAACATGAAGATCTCGCCAAGCGGGGTGGTAATCGGCGCCAGCCCGCCACTGACGGCAGGTGGCAAATCCTTGAGCACTCCGGAT
>JAIELO010000076.1 GCA_019752915.1 Burkholderiaceae bacterium | reverse complement strand
ATAAATCGTTAGTTCTTCGCCGGAGTCGCCTGTTACGAATCCGTACACCGACTCTTCACAGTACTGTCCGTCACCGAGGGCGACTATTAGCGCAGCGTTTCCTTCAAAGAGCGCAATGGTGCCTAAGCCAAGTGCCAGCAATAGCCAGAGAAAGCATGCACAACAGCCGACCACGATGCCGACAAACTTTGGCCTGATGTCAAAAGCTGGTAATGCCAGCAGACCCACCGAAAACAGTGCGCACACCGTGGCGGCGACGTTGAGCAGGTGCACGGAAAAGGAAAGGCCTGCGTAGGCTGAAAGCGCTACCAGTGAGACGCAGCAAACCAGCGCAAGGTTCCTGCGCTTAGCGGTGAATATCATATCGACGCGGTAAGTCTTCTGGATTGATTCTGTGAGTGACTGCTATGGCCGGATCAGTTCAAAGCTGGTTTTGAGCGATAGTTCGACTTTGCGGATGGTATCCCGCAGCAGGACTTCGATGGTCCAGTTGCCCGGTAGATCGTCATCGTCACCAGCGAACGTGATCGTAGGCGCTGCCAGTCTCATCGCTAAAGGGCTGCCTTCTATTGCACCGGCAAAGCAGGTCAAGTCTTTTTGTTCATGCGCTACCTTGCCGTCCGGCGCAATGATGCGCAGGTCGCAGCGGACGTTGGCCTTGCCCTTGGAATCGAGTTGCGGATTGGCGAAGAATGTCAGGATGTTGACCTGCTTGCCATAGGCGACTTTGCCTGCCTTGGTAAACCCGGGCACTGTTTCGGGTGGTGTATTCCATTTTTTTCGCCAGTCTTCATCGGTCGTTGCTAGCAGGGCACCGGTGAAGTCATTGCTGGACTGTACCGCGCTGTCTTTAGCGAGTACCGTGTTTGCTCGGTGCGTAGTGGCTGGCTGTGCGGTATTTGCTTTGTTCTGGAAACTCCAGCGGTCGGTATCGATACGTGTAAAGGAATATTTTTCCGGCATGGTCTTGCTCAGTATTACCGCTATCGCGAGCTGCTCCGACTCATTCATGCCTTCGGCAGAATGGAGTTGCTCAAGGATCTCGCCGACCCGGTGATGCTGTCGTGTATTGGACTCAAGTGACCAGAAGGCTGCTTTGAAGACCGCCCCTAGTCTGGCCTCCTCGGTTTCTTTCTTGGTCTTGGCCGACGTTGCATAGCGTTCCAGTGCGCCGGCATATTTGCCGTAATTTAATGCTCGAACAATGCGCCGGATCGGAGCCGACTCACCAGTGGCAAAGAAGTCTGCCCACAGCATGTCGAGGACGGTCGGGTTATCCGGTTCAAGCGTGCGGATATCGCTCGGCTTGCTGCGGTATTTCTGTGCGTCGGCTTGCCGGGCAAGAAAAGCCTGCGCCGCCGGGTTCGCTGATAAATTTGCTGCCAGCAGTAGTATCTCGCGATCGGTCCCCTGCAGATCGCTCAACTGGTCCAGCCAGCCGCTAACCTGTGCGGAGTTCGCTGCCATGACGCGGCCTAGGAAAACCGTTATTGCACCGTTGGTCTTGGGATTGGCGAGGGCGCCAGCTTTGCTGAGTGCATGCACTTCGGCGACAAAGCGTTCGGGGGTAGGCTGCTCGTAGTAGTGGCTGAGCCAGTCTTCCGCGCAGGCGTTGTGCAGGGTTGCGAACAACATCAGTCCAGTAAAGAGGCGGCGCGTGATTTGCTTGAGCATGTTGGGGTATTGGTTGGTTGTGTTGCAAGCGTGCTGGTACATGTAGTGCCGGCATGGACGCGACGATTGTGATTTGTGAGCAATAATATCATTTTGCATAAATGCAAAGTTCACAGTTTGTCACCGTTTTCATGTCGAACCTGCTGGTGGCTGCGTTGACTCGTCCTCAGCTAAAGAAACAGAGGATGGGCGAGCGTCAGTGAACGGCGAAACTACAGTGGGCGTTTCGAGTTTCGAATACCAGTGCAGCGGAGACTGATTAGATACGGTTGAGTTCGTGTCCGAATGTCGGATCTGACCCCGGTTGACGGATAAAGGTTGCCGGTATGGCAGTTATTCGAGCTTCGTGGCATAATGCCGGGCTATGTTGCTCCGATGGTGAAATTGGTAGACACTGGAGACTTAAAATCTCCCGCCGTAAGGCGTGCCGGTTCGATTCCGGCTCGGAGCACCAACCGACATTTCGGCATAGCCCTGCAAAAACCGCCAACGCCTCTTTTCATGGAGGGAAGGCGGTTTTTTTTCGTCCTCTCGATCTGCGATTTCTGGCGATTAAAGGCAAAATCCTGATGCCACTTGCCAAGAAAATAGCGCCTCTGGTAGAGAATGAAACGGCCTGAACGATACCGTGTCATCCTTGGCAGAAAGCGCGCATCAGTGCGCCCTCGGCACGTTAGCGCCGGCGCTCGCTGTTGGGCGAGCTGTCTCCGAAAAACGGCGATTTTTAACTGACGTGAAAGTGTACCGATGCAAGCGCCAAGGCAACGTGGTATAACTATTGGTACTAACTCTTCATCTTTTGCCACAGGATAGAATAACGATGGCGTCCATACCTGATGTAATAGTTCAGCACGAGCGGGCAAGCGCCTGCGTTCAATGTCGGCAGGCCGAGCCTCTGGGCTTCGACTTTACCTTTGCCTACCAGCCCCTGGTTGATCTTTCGTCGCGGACGATTTTTGGTCACGAAGCGCTGGTGCGTGGCCCAAATGGCGAATCGGCTTTCTCCGTGCTGTCACAGGTCAACGATGAGAATCGCTATGTGTTCGATCAGGCCTGCCGGGTTGGCGCCATCAAAGGTGCCGCCGAGCTGGGAATTCAGGAATTTTTATCGATTAATTTCCTGCCCAACGCGGTGTATCGTCCCGAGGCCTGCATACAGGCGACCTTTGCGGCTGCGCGTGAGTACAATTTCCCGATACGGCGGATTATTTTCGAGGTGACCGAAGGCGAAGAGGTGAAAGACCGCCCGCATCTGGTCAACATCTTTCACGAGTATCATAAATTCGGCTTTCAGACCGCCATCGACGACTTTGGCGCCGGATACGCGGGGCTCACTTTGCTCTCCGAATATCAGCCGGACATCATCAAAATCGATATGGAGCTGGTGCGCGGCATCGAGGATAGTGCTGCAAAGCGTGCCATCGTTAAGGGCATCGTGGCGATCTGCACCGAGCTCAAGGTCCGCGTGCTGGCAGAAGGCGTCGAGACCACCGCCGAGCGTGACTGTCTACGGGCGATGGGGATCGATCTGATGCAGGGCTACCTGTTCTGCAAACCGGCCCTGATGGCGATTGGCGTTATCAATCCCGACTCGTGGTGATGCTGCGTCAGACAAACAGAATGTAGAGCAAACCACCGATCCAGTAGAGCGTGCTGAGGATGAGTAGTTTGTTGATCCACGGCGTGCCGTTGATCTGACCGCTCCAGGCGGGAATCGCATAGCCGATGCACAGCAAGGTGCCTAGCAAGAACGAGATCAGGTCGGTAAACACCCACAATTGTTTGACGATGACGACGCTGATCGCGGCGCTGATAAACAGCCCGCGCATCCAGTGGGCTAAGGGAATAATCTGCATACGAAATTTCTGGGAGTGGGCGTGGTGAGCAGGGTGGCCATTATAGGATGATTTCATATGTGCAAGGAACCCATCCAGCAGGAGACTCCCATGAAAACCGCTACCCCCGACGCCATCGTCATGCTCAAGGCCGACCATCACATGGTGCAAACGCTGTGTGCCGATTTCGAGGCGCTTAGTGACCGCTCTAAAGTGTGCAAGAAAAAACTAGCCGACCAGATCTGTAACGAACTGCGATACAACTGGCAGCACTGCAACAGTGCTTGACCAGCACAGCCTGATTCGAGGCTGGCGAAAAAGAATGCTTGCGCCCTACATTATATTCTGCGATATAATATATTCCAGTAAAGTGAATGGAGCAGAACAATGAGCGGCATACCGGAATACAAAGAACTGACCAAACAAGTATCAGGCAAAATGCGCGACTTGCGCCAGTCTCAGCCGGATCTGATGACGGCCTTCAGTCAGTTGGCGGCGGCTGGCACCAAGGAAGGTGCACTGGACAAAAAGACCCGCGAACTGGTAGCACTGGGCATCGCGATCGCCTGTCGTTGCGATGATTGCATCGGCTTCCATGTGCAGGCACTGATCAAGCTGGGAACTAGTCGTGCCGAACTGGAGGAGGTGGTGGGAACGGCGGTTTATATGGGCGGCGGTCCGTCGATGATGTATGCCACGCACGCACTCAAGGCTTACGAAGAGTTTTCTGCTTGATCTAGCGCAGAAACGCA
>JAIELO010000066.1 GCA_019752915.1 Burkholderiaceae bacterium | reverse complement strand
AGCCAGTGCCTGATTCCTAATTTGCAATTGTGCAAATCGGACAAGCAGTGGGCGCATCACTTCGAGTTGCCGGTGTAGGGTGTCTGGAGGGCTCATATGCCGGCCAGCGTAGCGGATGATCTTCGAAAATACAACCAGATAGCCCTATAATGCGTGGTCTACTGCCGCTGCAGGCTGTAAAATTGCACAAAATTTTTTTCCGGACTCGCCATGACCCAACTGACCAACCTGAACTTAGGCATGACTGATGACCTGACTGCGGTTTCGCCGCAGATCAAGGCGCAGATTCTGGCTGAGGCCCTGCCCTATATTCGCAATTTCCATGGCAAAACCATCGTCATCAAATACGGCGGCAATGCGATGACCGACGAACGCCTGAAACACGGCTTCGCGCGCGATGTGATTCTGCTCAAGCTGGTGGGCATGAATCCGGTAGTGGTGCACGGTGGTGGTCCGCAAATCGACAACGCACTGAAAAAAATCGGCAAGCAGGGCACCTTCGTGCAGGGCATGCGCATCACCGACGAAGAAACCATGGAAGTGGTGGAGTGGGTGCTGGGCGGCGAAGTGCAGCAGGACATCGTGATGCTGATTAATCACTACGGCGGCCAGGCCGTCGGCCTGACCGGTAAAGACGGTGGTCTGATCCGCGCCCGTAAAATGGCCATGCCGGACAAGGAAAATCCGGGGCAGTACCTCGACATCGGCTTCGTCGGCGAAATCGACGCGATCAATCCGGCGGTGGTCAAAGCGCTGCAGGATGACGCCTTCATTCCGATTATTTCGCCGATCGGCTTCGGTCAGGACGGTCAGGCCTACAACATCAACGCCGACGTCGTCGCTGGCAAAATCGCGGAAATCCTGAAAGCGGAAAAGCTGATCATGATGACCAACATCGCCGGTGTACAGGATAAACAGGGCAATCTGGTGACCGACCTGTCGGCGCGCGAGATCGACGAGATGTTCGAAGACGGTACGATTTCGGGCGGCATGCTGCCTAAAATTTCATCGGCACTCGATGCAGCCAAGTCCGGCGTGAACACCGTTCACATTATTGATGGCCGAATTGAACACTCTTTATTGCTCGAAGTCTTGACCGAACAGGCTTTTGGCACTATGATCCGGTCTCACTAAAAATTTGACGGTGCAATGAACGTCATCGATTTAGTGCATCGTCATACCAGTACGCCCTTTTAGCTCAGTGGTAGAGCACTCCCTTGGTAAGGGAGAGGCCACGTGTTCAATCCACGTAAAGGGCACCATCTGCATTACCCTCCCCCTCCTGTTTTACCGATACGCCAGCCACAGCTTCGTCTAGTACAGCCTTTGCACGCGCAAACCACGCTGACGCAGCAATTCCGGCACGCTCTGCTTGCCTACCAGATGCAGGATACCGATCGCCGCAACCGCATGATTGGCCTGCCCCATCAAGCGCTGCATACCGTCGGCCAGCGCCGGATTGCGCCCCTCCAGCAACACCGTCTGCACGAAACGCCCCGAATAACTGTCATCCTGCTCGGCCTTGCTGGCCAGCGCATCGAGCGCCGCCACATCGGCCTTACGCCATGCTTCACCAATCGCGCGCGCCTGACTGGCCTGATCGCGCGCCTCGATACCGGCAATCGCCTCTTGTAGGAAGATCAGCTGCTGCGCATCGCTCATGCTATCGAACAGCGCCATCTGGCTCTCGGCCGACTCCAGTTCCAGCACCTTCTTGCCGCGCTGGTGGGCTTGTCGCGACAGATAGGCATCCACCGCCAGCGCCGTATCGTAGCCCTGCACAGAAAATTCGCTGACCGTCAGCAGACTCGCTAGCAACCACGGTTTCATCGTCGTCACGCTACTCGCTTCGATGTGGTACTGGCGCAGCAAACGATCGAGCCGCATCCGCCATGGCGCGGGCAAGGTCGCCGTCGCCGCTTTGCCGCGCGCCTGCATGCCATAGCGCTGCACCATGCGGGCCAGCGTCTGCGGATCACCAAGCGGATCGATTTCCAGCGCCAGCACCGGCGCCTGCTCCAGCAAACTACTCAGTTGCGGCTCGAGCGGATAGAAATCGGCCGCACCGACGTGTATGGTGCCAAACAGGTAAAGTGTGCGCTCGCCCTGTTCGATTTTGAACAGCGCGCCCTGTTTGCCCGCAGTGGTTTGCGCCTGCGCCCAGTCGGGCGAGACCAGCAGCACGAGCAAACTGCAGAACATCACTATAATCTGGCGCAGCATGACTTCCTCTTGAGGCACTCCGAAGTGAACATTATTACCCGCAACGACACGGTGTGGCTATTCGATCTCGATAACACCCTGCACAATGCCTCGCACGCGATCTTCCCGGCCATCATGGCGCGCATGAATACCTACATTGCGCGCGTGCTGGGCGATGGCAAACAACCGGCCAGCGCCGAGCAGGTCGATGCGGCGCGCACCCTGTACTGGCGGCGTTACGGCGTGACCATGCTGGGACTGGTGAAGCACCACAACGTCGATGCCGCCCACTTTCTGCACGAAACCCACAATCTCGACCAGTTACACGGCATGATCCGCGCCGAAAAAGGGCTACGCGATCTGCTGCGCCGTCTGCCCGGCCGCAAAATCCTGCTGACCAATGCACCGCACCGCTATTCCTCGCTGGTGCTGCGCCATCTGGGCCTGCAACGCCAGTTCAGCCACCACGTGGCCGTGGAAGCGATGACGGTGCACCGCAAGATGCGTCCGAAGCCTTCGCGTCTGCTGCTGCGCAATCTGCTGCGCCGCCACCAGTTGCGCCCCGGCCGCTGCGTGCTGGTCGAAGATACCCTCGCCAATCTGCGCACCGCGCACCAGTTAGGCATCCGCACGGCATGGGTCACGCAATACCTGACGGCGCAGGATACGGCCGGCATGGCGCACCAGCAAAAGCGCTTAATTCGCCCCGCTTATGTCGATGTCAAAGTAAAATCTGTCAGACAGCTGCCAGCCCGACTGCACCATTTGCGCTAACACCGCCGCTAGCAGAGCACCCGACCTTCGACTACTCACACCGCGAGATCACATGGCAAGCACACCGCCGGGCCAACGCCGCATGCAGATACTGCAAGCGCTGGCCGAGATGCTGGAACAACCCAAGGGCGAACGGATTACCACCGCTGCGCTGGCGCGCAAGCTGGAGTTTTCCGAGGCCGCGCTGTACCGCCACTTCGCCAGCAAGGCGCAGATGTTCGAGGGCCTGATCGAATTTATCGAATCGACCGTTTTCAGTCTGATCAACCGCATCACCGAACAGCAGAACGATGGCCTGCTGCAGACCCGCGATATTCTCGGCATGCTGCTGAATTTTTCAGCACAGAACCCCGGCATGACCCGCGTCCTGACGGGCGAGGCACTGGTCAATGAAGACGAGCGCCTGCAACTGCGCATGAACCAGTTTTTCGATCGCGTCGAACTGGCGCTAAAGCAGTCGCTGCGCATCGCCGCCAGCGAAGGACAGACCCGCGAAGCCGATGTCGCGGCGCGCGCCAGCATGTTGTTGTGCTTCGTGATCGGCCGCTGGCACCGTTACGCCAAGAGTGGCTTCAAGAATAACCCGACCCAGGATGCACCGCTGCAGATAGCCCTGCTGCTGACCTCAGTTTGAACATGAATGTAGAAGTATTCGCGCTGCTGGACGACGCCAGCCCGCAAGGTGCCGCGAGCGCCACCAGTAACTCACGCCTGTACACCGGCCATCTGGCTACCCTGCACTGCAGCGACATCGCGCAGTGGCCGCAATTGCTGGAACAGATGCAAGGCGCGCTCACACAAGGCGCTTACGCGGTCACCGTCTGCCACTACGAACTGGGCGAACAGCTGCTGCAACTCGATGGCGTGCCTGCCACCGCCCCGGCCGGATCGCCGCAACTGGCGCAAGTGCTGCTGTTCTCGCGTTGCGAGCTGCTAGCGCCGGAACAGGTGCAAGCATGGCTGGCGGCGCGCAGCGCCAGCAGCGGCAACGGCCATGCTGCTGCAGAGACCAGCACGGCAAAGCAGCCTGCCGGCATCGCCAACATCCAGCCGAATATCGACCAGCCAGCGTTCAGCGCGGCACTGGCACGCATCCATGCCTATATCGAAGCGGGCGACACCTATCAGGTCAACTACACCTACCGGCTACGTTTCGATGCGTACGGCAGCATCTATGCGCTGTATGCACGCCTGCGGGCGCGCCAGCCGGTGCCGTATGGCGCACTGCTGCAACTGGACGATGGCAGCGCCATCCTGTCGCTATCACCGGAACTATTCGTGCGCCATCAGCAGGGCGT
>JAIELO010000102.1 GCA_019752915.1 Burkholderiaceae bacterium | reverse complement strand
GCGCCGCGGGCGTCGCTGCTCCTCCAGAAAACCACTCTCGCGAAAACCGGAAATAATGCGTGATACGGTTTCCGGCGCCGCGTTGATGATGCTGGCAATGTTCACCAGACTGGGGATGGCATTCACTTGCGCCTTGCTGTGGGCCTGTCCCAGTAATTCATCTTTGCCATGCGCGACCAATAACAGCAGGCGGCGCACCCGTTCATCAACTGTTCCGATACGCAGGCTGGCGGTTTCGCGGCAGCGCTGATAGTTGCGTACCACCGCATCGCGGAACAGCTGCGCCAGATGCTGCTCATCGGGCACTTTCAGCGGGGTGAGTGTGACGCGTGTGATGGCGCGCAGTACATCCTGCTGGCTGGCGCCGGCCAGCGTTTCCACGCCGAGTACATCACCGGGCAAGGCCAGCCGGATGAAATGCAGGGTGCCATCGGCCGCGCGCTGGTCGATGCGCAGCACACCACTCTGGACCCGCCACAGTCGGCTGGCGGCAACACCGGACAGCGCTTCGCGCGGGCGCAGTTGCAGTGCAGGCTGGAACACTTCGAGGTTCGACATAAGTTCTCCTGTAAGCTGCCGCCCCGGCGGGACGGCAGGGAAACACAGTGGTGAAAGTGCGTCGTTTAGAAGCTATAGCTCAGACCAGCTTCGACGGAACGGCCCATGCCTGGCAGCGCACGCAGGCTGCCGCCAGTAGCGCGCAGACCGGCCAGATAGACGCCGCCCAGTGGATCGGCATAGGCTTTGTCGAGCAGGTTGCTGATGCCTGCGCTGAGCTGCAACTGTTTGCCCAGCTGATAGCGGGTGTGCAGATTGAGCAAGGCGTAACCAGCGGTAGCCGATTCGTAGCGGCGCTCGTCAAGCTGGTCTTTGCGGCTGACCAGTTTCGCTTCCAGCTGATTGGTCCAGCTGCCGCTACGCTGTTCCAGTGTCAGCAAGGTATTCAGCGGCATGATGTGATACAGGTCGCCACCATCGGTACGCTGACCACGCGTGTAGGCGGCTGTGCCGCTGAAGCTCAGCGCCCCCAGACTGGCGTGCTGGGTGAGCGGCACCTGCCAGCTCAGGTTTGCACCGTACAGTTTGGCATTGTGGTTGGCAAATTGCAGTAGCGCGCCTTTGGCGCCCATTTGCATATACGGATTGAACTGGCCCAGCACATCGACGTCGATATAGTCCTGCACCCGGTTGAAGTAGGGATTGAGCTTGACGAACCAGGCCTGCGCGCCGCTGCCGCCATGCCAGTGTGCGGTGAGTGCCAGCGTGTAGGCGGTTTCTGCGCGCAGATCGAGCTTGCCCACATAGCCGTTGCCATCACCGAACCAGTTGGTCATGGTCATCGCCATATTGCCGCGTCCCCAGGAGTAGCGCTCATACAGATTCGGCGAGCGGTTTTTGCGGGCGGCGGCCAGTTCGTAGGTACTGCTGCTGTCGGCGTCGAAGCGTGCCAGCGCGGTCAGATCGTAGTTGTTGTCGCGCGTGCGACGCTCACTGGCATTGAAGATCTTCGCGGCGGCGGCATCTTTGGCATTCATCATATTGTTGGCATAGGGCTGCACGGTGCCGGTATTCATGCGTACCGATTCCCAGCGGGCGCCCAGCAGCGAGGTCCACTGTGTGCCGTGGCGGGTTTCCGCTTCGCCGAACAACGCCAGACGGTCACGCTGGCCGTCATTGATATTCACGTAGGTTTGCGGGCCCATCATCATCGAACCTGCCACGGCGGGCCAGTAATCGTTCAGGCGGAAGACGTGGTATTCCTGACCGAAGCGCAGCAAGGCTGCATCGCCTTGCGGCAGGCTGGCTTTGACGCTGTAGCCGGTATTGCGGCCCTGCGTCACCATCGGCATCATGCCTTGCCGTTCCGGCGAGAAGAAGCCCATATCGTGATTGGTACGCTCCCAGTAGGCACTGGCATCGAGTTCGCCCCAGCCGAACTTGCCGTGGTAGTTGGCGTTGCCAAAGCGTCCCGTGTTATCCGTCATATCCATGTACTGGTTCGGGAAGCCCTGATAGGGAATGTGCTGGGTGCCGAGGCGCAGCGTCAGTTGCTGGCCATCGCCGCGCCAGCCTAGCAGCACGGCCTGATTGATACTTTCGTACAGGCTAACCAGCACTTTCTGCCCCCGACCATCTTCATAGCTGTGACCACGGGCATAGGCCGCGTTATAACCGAGGCTGAGCGTATCGCTGGCGATGCTGGCGGAGACGCCGCTGTTGATCGCATTGCCATTGCTACGGCCACTGAAATTGAGTTTGCCACTGCTACGCAACACGCCTGCCGTATCCGAGAACAGCGGGGCGGCAGAACGGACCGTGATGGTACCGCCAATACTATCGCCACCGGCACTCACGGGGGGCACGCCGGCCAGCACATCGATATGTCCCACTTGCGTCGGATCGATATACGACAGCGGCGCATTCATGTGATTCGCACAGGCCGAGGTGATTTCCATGCCATCGATGCGCACTTTCAGACGGTCGTCACCGAGGCCGTTCACAAACGGCAGGCCGGAGACGCCACCGCCCTGTGCCACGCTGTAGCCGGCGACAGAGTTGAGTAACTGGCTGGTGTCGCCACCACCGGCAGGGCGACTTTGCAAGCCTTCGGCCATGGCACTGACCAGTACTTTCAGGCGCGGTTCCTGATGTAGATCACTTTCACTTTCGGCATAGGCGCTGGTGGCAAGGGACACGCCAGCAGCGGCGACCAGAAACAAACGGGGGGCAGAGAACTTCATAACAATCCTTGAGACGAGAGATGAATACAGCGCACGGACGTGGTGGCGCACTGCTGCTGGCGAGCAGCAGCAAGCAACAAGCAACAAGCGGCAAGCGACAAGCGACAAGCAAGCAGCTAGCGCAGCACCACGCGGTGCCTAAACGGGTAAAACGGGAGAGGGAAAATCAGACGCGGGCGGGGGGCGCGCGCGGATAGGCGGCCGACCACGCGTGTGGCGTGACAGCGGCGCTGTAATACAGGGATGGGTAGACGTCACGTCCGGCCAGTGCGGCGATGACGAGTGCTGCAGGACCGGGTAAGGCATGCACGTCAGAGTGCGTAGTGCAGTACATGCAGTGATCCATGCCGGCCATGGCAGGAGTGCTCTGGCGCTTGCCATCGCTATCGAGCTTGATCAGTTTGGAACCACTGGTGGTACAGATCTCGATGCTGTCACTGAGATCCTGACGATATTCGAGTGCACGACTGACCGTAGGCGCAAGAACACCGAACAGGAAGGTCAGCATGACCACCCAGACTTGCACGATTCGGTGTTTGGCGAGGAAATTCATACGCCGATTATAGCTTACTGTCAGTCCTTTCGGTGCCTGCCTTAGCGGGTGCTGCTGCCCTGCGCGAGCTGGTATTCGGTCTTGGCATAGCCTTGCAAATACTGGTTGGTGTAATCGAGGAAGGCCTTGGAACGGTAGGCGGCCACGATGTCACGGGCGAATTGCTTATCCTTGTCGGCGCTGCGCACCGCCACCAGATTGATGTAATTCGGCGAGATTTTTTCCGTGATCAGCGCGTCGGTCAGTTTGAGTCCCGACGCCAGCGCGAAATTGCCGTTCACGAAAGAGAAATCGCAATCCTGCAGCGAGCGCGGTAATTGCGCCGCTTCCAGTGCTACCAGCTTGACCTTTTTCAGGTTGGCAGCAATGTCTTTTTCCGAGGCGCGCAGCGGATCGATTTTGGCGCGCAACTGGATCCAGCCCAGCTGGTCAAGCAGCACCAGCGCACGCGCCTGATTGGTTGGATCGTTAGGCATGGCGATCACGCTGCCTTCGCGCACTTCATTGAGCGACTTGTGCTTCTTGCTGTAGATGGCAATCGGCGCAGTCGGGATGGTGATCAGATCTGTGATCGCCAGTTTATGCTCGCTGGCGAACTGGCGCAGGTAGACGATGTGCTGGAAGATGTTGATGTCGAGCGCACCTTCGGCCAGCGCAAAATTCGGCTGGATGTAATCGCTGAACTCCACCACCTTGACCTTGTAGCCCTGTTTTTCGAGGATCGGTTTGATGCCCAGTTTGACCTGATCGGCGTACGGGCCAACGCTGGTGCCGATCACCAGTTCACGGGGATCTTTGGCCGCAGCGCTCTGGCTGAGCATCAGGGGCAACAGTGCCAGCGACAGGCCGAATAAACGGCGGCGCACGGTAGAACGGGTAGTGATCATGAATATTCCTTTACGAGATCGAGAGCAAAAGCGAGCGCAAAATTAGCGGCGGTCGAGGCGACGTGCCAGCCGGCTGCCACTCCACTGCACCAGT
>JAIELO010000079.1 GCA_019752915.1 Burkholderiaceae bacterium | reverse complement strand
TGCCAAACTGGTCGGGGTGGATGGCCTGAAGCCTGAACACTCGACCAACTTCAGCCTCGGTCTGGTTCTCAACCCGGCCAGCAATCTGGCGATCACGCTGGATGCCTACCAGATCACGATCCGTGACCGCATTGTCGGTTCCGGCGCGCTGTACGGTTCCGGTGGCTCGGTGAATTCGCCGGCCGTGGTGGCGGCCATCAAGGCCAATGGCAATGTCCTCGATAGCACAGTGAGCCAGACCGGTATCAACATCTTCTCGAACGCGGTCAACACCCGTAGCCGTGGTCTGGAGTTCGTTGCGACCCTCAACGAGAGCTATGGCACGGCCGGTAAAGTTGACTGGTCGGTGGCGGCCAACTACAACAAGGTTGAAGTGGTGAAGATCAATCAGGCTCCAACCCAGTTGTTGCCGCAGTCCCTGCTGGACCAGAGCGCGATTGCCGATCTGGAAACGGCATCGCCTAAACTGCGTCTGAATCTGGGGGCACTGTGGAAGATCGGTAACTGGACCATCAACCTGCGTGAAGCGATTTACGGTAAATCGTCGAACTACGGTAGTGAAGATGGCTCGGTCTATCACAAGACCGAAATTTCGACCGCTGCGATTACCGATCTGGAAGTGGGCTACAAGATCAGCAACGCCTGGTCGGTGGCCGCCTGTGCCAACAATCTGTTCAACAAGTATCCTAACGGTGTGAATCCGCTGCTGCTGGCCGACCAGCGCGCTGCCGGTGACAATGCTGCCGTGACGGTACTGCCATCGTTCTCGCCATTCGGTATCAATGGTGGTTACTACTACGCGCGCGCCAACTACAAGTTCTAAGTTGCCGCACTCTGAGAACGGCCGCCGCTGGCGGCCGTTTTTTTTGGTGTAGCATGGCGCCATTCCGGTATGGAGACCAGCTATGTTGAAAAAAATCGGCAAGTCACTGTTCGCTGCAGCAGTGGCAGGCAATGTGGGCACGGCGGCACTGGCCGCGCCGGCACCTATGACCTTGCAGGACTATCTGGCCCTGAATGGTCCGGCGCCCAGCCACCATGAAGTGTATGGTGCGGCGCCTTCCCAGTATGCGGAACTGTTTCTGCCCGCCGGTGCGGGGCCGTTCCCGCTCGCTGTGCTGATCCACGGCGGCTGCTGGACCAAAGAATTTGGCGGTATCGCGCAGATGCGCAATATGGCGGGCGCGCTGAGCGCGCAGGGCATCGCCGTGTGGAACGTCGAATACCGTCGCTTTGATGAAGCGGGCGGTGGCTACCCCGGCATGTATCAGGATGTGGCGAGCGCGCTGGATCGCCTGCAGGTGCTGGCGCCGCAACACCGGCTCGATCTGTCGCGGGTGGTACTGGTCGGACATTCAGCCGGTGGGCATCTGGCCCAGTGGGCCGCGTCGCGCGCCCGTTTGCCGCATAGCAGCCCGCTGTACGTGGCAGCGCCGCTGGCCGTACCGGTGGTGATCAGTCTTGGTGGTCTGGCCGACCTGCGCAACGAGGAGCGCCTGATCAAGACCAGTTGCGACCGCGATATGGTGCAGCTGACGGGGTTACCGAGCGCCAGTCGCCCGGATGTCTTTTCCGATACCTCGCCGGCGGAAATGCTGCCGGCTGGCGTGCGCAGCGTACTGATTCATGGCGAGCTTGATGTGATCGCACCAACCCGGGTGGGGCAGGATTATGCGCGCCGTGCCGGTGCAGCCGGTGATGCGGCCGAAGTGATCGTGCTGTCCGGCGCCAGTCACTACGATGAAGTGGCGGCCAGTTCGCCGGCGTGGCGCATCGTCGGTGGACAGATCCGGCAGGCGCTGGGCATGGCGGCGCTGCCGCCGGCGTCACCAGCGTCACCAGTGCCACCTGTGCCACCTGTTTCACCTTAAAACGCGGCTACGCCAGCGCGAGCGGTCGCGCTGGCAGTGTCAGTACTGGTCGTATTTGCGGGCGTCGCCACGCACCTGCGCGGCCGGATATTTCACGCCGTTCAGGGTGATCTTTTCCAGCGCTGCGGCGTGTAGATCCACCCCCGTCTTATCGGCCAGCTGCACCAGATACAGCAGCACGTCGGCCAGTTCATGGCGGATGCCGGTGCGCGCCGCCTCGTCGAGTTCATGCTCGGCACCGGTCTGCAGCCACTGGAAATGCTCCATGAGCTCGGCCGCTTCGACGGAGAGCGCCATAGCCAGATTTTTCGGTGTGTGGAACGGTTGCCAGGCACGCTCGCTGGCAAACTGGCGGGTCAGATCGCGCAATGCAATCAGGCTGTCAACGGGCTGGCGGGAGGTCGTCATGGTGGCTAGGGACTGGCAAAATGGGCAGCGCCGATGATAGCACCGCATGGCTGCCTATGACGTTTTTGCGCCATTCATTCCCTGTTTTCTACCGTTCGTCGCGTCGGGCAGGCGGCTCGTCGCCGCCTTGCCTATGATGGCGCCATTATTCAAACAGGGGATCACCATCATGCGTAAAGCTCTCACTCTTGCTATCAGCACCATCTGCGTTTCGCTGGCCGGTTGCGCCATTATTGTAGTACCGGATGACGGCGGCAACACCCGCGTCAGCACCGTGTTCGGCAGCTCCGGTGTGCAGGGCAATGGCCAGTCGGTGGTAGAAAAACGTGCCATCGCCGACACCGACGGCATCGATATCAATGGCCCGCTGCAGGTCGAAGTGCGGGTCGGTAGCGCCACCAGCCTGCAGGTAGAAGGCGATAGCAATCTGCTGCCGATGGTGCGTACCGATGCCACCGGTGGTCTGCTGCGCGTCTGGGTGGACGGTAAAGTCAACAGCAGTAACGCGCTGCGCGTGACCTACACTACGCCGGCATTGCGTCAGATCCAGAGCAACGGTTCCGGACGTCTGTCGGTGAGTGGCCTGAATGGTGGCGCACTGATGTTAAGCCAGAATGGTTCGCGCGAAGTGCAGCTGGCAGGGCTGGTGAGCCGTCTGGAAGTGCGTCTGAATGGTTCGGGCGGCGTGAGCGCTTCCGGTCTGCAAAGCGGCAGTACCGTCGCCAGTCTGCATGGCTCCGGCCGGCTTGATCTGGGGCGTCTGGACGGCGAACGTCTGGATCTCGATGTGCGCGGTTCCGGTGGCGTGCATGCCGGTGGCAAGGTGTCCAGCATGACGGTGCGGGTGTATGGTTCCGGTAGTGCCGATCTGGCTGGCCTGCAGAGCCAGAGCGCAGATCTGGTCAGCTACGGCTCCGGCAGTATCTCGGCTGCCGTCAGTCAGGCACTGGTGGCTTCCTCTAACGGCTCCGGCAACGTCACGGTGTACGGCAACCCGCAGCAGCGTAATATCAGTGGCCGTCACGTCACGCTGATGCAGTAACTTTATTGTTCGTCAGGCCGCGCTGCGCCAGTTGCTGGCGGAAGGCGCGGTAGTCGGCGGCGCAGCGGCGTGGCGCTTCCAGCATGGGCAGGTGGCCGATGTCGGCCATCATATGGCTCTGGTGGTCGGGGTATAAGGCTGCCAGCGCGGCTGCACCGTCCGGATGCAGGATGCGGTCACGCTCGCCCCAGACGATCAGCGCCGGCGTCGTCAAGCTGCGGTATTGCTGCTCCAGCAGGGGCGATGCCGCCACCTGCTGCATGATCTGCGCGTGCAGCGGATAGTCGGCGGCGGCACGGCGTGCCAGCGCGGTGCGCACCGCATACGGCAGGAAGAACTGGCGATGACGGGAGTAGTCCAGCATCTGGGCGAAGTCTGCTTCGCAGGTCACTAGCAGCGGCAGGCTGCCATGATCACGATAGCCTCGCAGTGCCTGACTTTCCTGCGCTGCGGCCGTACCGGCGGCGTCCAGTAGCCACAGGCTGGCGACCCGCTCCGGATAGCGCGCCGCGAACTGCGCTACGATAAAGCCCCCCATGGAACTACCACCGAGATGGACCCGCCCGGCCCCGTGCTGGTCGAGGAAGGTGCGCAGATGTTCGACTTGCGCGGTGATCGAGTAATCGCGCTGCGGGTCGCGGCCAGCGTCGCCAAAACCCGGCAGGTCGGGAATCAGCAGCCGGTAATGCGGCGTCAGGTGGGCGGCGATGCGGGTGAAGTTATCCTTGTCGGCGCCAAAGCCGTGCACCAGTACCAGTAGCTCGCCATGGCCACCGGCCAGATATGGCATGCCGGGATCTTTCGCCGCCGGCGGGTAGCTGCGTAGACCGCAACGCCAGCGTTCCAGTGCCATGGCGGCGTGCGCGCAGCGCAGTGGTGCCAGGCGCTGGAAGACTGCGAGCAAGAGTAGCAGCGCGGCGCAGGCGAGGCTGGCATACAGAAGGAACACGTTTCAACGCACCTTGAAGAAGGCCATGC
>JAIELO010000031.1 GCA_019752915.1 Burkholderiaceae bacterium | reverse complement strand
CATTCATCCCTGATTTGGCGCAGTTAATCGCAGCTGGATGCCGTTGGTCGCATGCCAGTTGCTTCGCACCTGCCAGCAACTTACAGTGAGCACATTGCTAACCTTAACTCTGTGCGGGAGCGTTGTATGCTGGGATTTCTGCTTTGGCTGGTCTTGCTGTTCCTGTGCTGGCCGCTGGCATTGCTAGCGCTGGTGCTGTATCCCCTGGCGTGGCTGCTACTGTTGCCGTTCCGCCTGATCGGCATCGGCGTGGAGGGCGTGTTCGAACTGCTGCGGGCAATCGTGTTACTGCCCGCCCGCGTGCTGCGTGGTTCGCTGCGTTAGAACTCGACCAGAAAGCCGGCGCCCAGTGACTTCTGCGAATAGTTGTAGTCGATCAGGCTCTGGCCGTATCCGCTAAAGCCTTGCAGATAGCCTTTCAGATTGGCGCGCACGGGGAATGCCCAGCCAAACTGCAGGCCACCGTGGCGCTTCTTGAAGTTGCGCCGTCCTGTAACGGACCACTCGTGGCCATCGACGCGGTAACTCAGTTGCAGGTCGCCATGACCGAGATAGTCGGTAATGTCGTAGTTGTCGTTATTCGAGCGGGCGTTATCGAGCCGTTTCCAGAGCCGGAAGGCCAGCGCGAAACGGTCTTTCTCGGCGCCGATTTCCGCATACACCCGGTTCCAGCTACGCGACATCGTCGAGGTCTGGCCATTCGACTGGTGTACCGCGCCCAGCGTCAGGTAGCGGATGTCGATCACCCCCAGCGGGATATTGAACGGTGCCGTCAGCATCAGTTCGGGCTGATAGTTGGTCTCGCGGAAAGGGCTGGACGCAGCGCGGTTATACGCTTGCCAGAAGCTCTCCTGCGTGTAGCCAAACCATAGGTCAACCGGCGTTTGCGCGACCTGTTCCAGCAGCTTCATCTTGAAACTGAGCTGGTACATCAGCTCCACATGGTTGGCTTTGATTCCGGCTGGCGTAAATTCTTCAAACGGTGCCAGATTCGAACTGCTGCTGTAATTGGCCAGCAGGATGTAGGTATCGCGATGCGGCCGGAAGTTGAACACGCCGCGCTTGCTGGCATTGTCCAGCTCCCACCATTGCGCCATGCGCGAGATGCTGGCCGCAGGTGCCAGGGTCGCCAGTGTCGCGAACTGAGGGGGCACTAGCGGTGGCGCAGGCGGGGGTGGTGGCTGGGTCAGATCGGCGGGCAGGGCTGCCACGTCGCTACCGACGGCCTGTACCGGCGCTTTGGTCAGGCCGTCATAACAGGTGAGGCGCGCGCTGGCATCGCCCAGCAAGGCGCAACGTTCCAGCCGCTGTTCCAAACGCTGTTCCAGATCACTGCTGGCGTGGGCAGCGCCAGTAAATAGCAGGTAGGCGAGCGGCAAGGCGACGTGCAACCGTGCACTGGGTAGCGCGGTTGATGCGGATACGGTCATGGTGGGTTCCCTTGAGGCATTTTGTCTATTGTACAGACATCGTGCTTCAGAAGAAGCCCATCCGGATGAAATCGCTGCCATCGAACCGGGGGCTTAGCTTGCCCGGCACCCGTCCGGGTGCGTTCTTACTGGGATAGCTTGAACTTGAGTTGAACGGAAATGGCGCCGTACAGACGGTCTTTATAGGTCGGTACAACGGCAATATTGATGCCGACACGCTGGTATTCGAAACTGGCAGTAGGGATCGCTGCTAGAAACCAGCCGCCATTGCGCATTTTCGGGTAGCCACTGAAACCACCCGCGACAGCGCCCAGTCGTACCGGACCGATCTGCCATGGCTGGTAATACACCCCGGCATAGTTCGAGTAAGCCCGGTCGCTGTTATAGAAGCGCCCCAGTGTCACCGAGGCGACGTTCGAAAAGCGGTACTCCGCTCCCAGTCCGGGGTTACTGTCGTTGAGTCCCTTGTTACGCTGCAAGTGATAGGAATAGAAACCGGGATTCACCCAGAGTTCTGCCAGCGGCGCCGGAGCGATGGTCTCGATTGTCTGGGCGTGCAGCGATGCGCTCCCCAACATCCAGCTAAAGGCTAGTAACAAACTTCTTTTCATCTCAGTCCAATCGGTCGCTAGGGAAGCGCAATTATAGCCAGCCTGACAGCAATTTTTCCTACTTTGCTGAGTGTTGGTCACTGCTGTCTTACATTTGTAACAAGTGCTAACCAGACGGCTGTTTTCTTTTGCTAAATTCGCCATATAATCGCCCCGAATTCACTGATCGGAACTGATATGAAACCTCTTTTGCGCCTCCGTCCCTGGTTACTGGCACTGCCGATTCTGCTGGCAGGCTGTCAGGGCACGATGCAACGCATTGCCGACTGCAAAGTTGGTGACTGGACAGCGATTGGTCATAAGGACGGTGTCAATGGCGAGCCGGCCAATTATGCCGAGCGTAAGGAATTCTGCGACGACCATGGTGACGACAAGAAAGCTGTCGCCGGCGCCGATACGCTCTACGCCGCTGGCTGGAACAGGGGCAACTGGGATCGCTGGTCACAATGGGGCGAGCAGGATGGCGTGCAAGGTCTGCATGCCAGTCAGTTTGCACAGCATGTTGCCAGCGATGAGGTGCGCAAGCATGGCACGCCGATCAATCAGCCTGCTTACGATAGCGGCTGGACGCTGGGTAACTCCAACTACTGGCGTGGTATCGGGCGCAGCGCCGGCGTGGAAGGCCAGCCTTTGAACACGCCGCTGGAAGCGGGGCGTAGCCGTGCTGCGGCGACCCAGATGCGTTTCGATGAAGACGCGTTCCGTGGCGGTTGGCAGGTCGGCAATCGTACTTTCTGGCAGGATGCCGGCTACAACGATGCCCACAATGGTGTGCCGGACAGCGAATTTCAGCAGCGCGCCTTACGTGCCCGCAGTGCCGGGGTGCAGGTACAGGAAGAGGCTTACCGGGCGGCCTGGAATGGCGAGTTAATTAATTACTGGCGTAACCTCGGCACCGAGGACGCCTTGAACCGGCGTGATTTTGCCATGCGCAGTAAGGAGGCGCGGGCGCGTGGTTTGAAAGTACTGGAAACGGACTACCGGCTGGCCTGGGAAAACCGGCTGACCGAGTACTGGCGTCAGGCCGGTACAGAAGATGGTTTCGGTCAGCCCTTCCTGCTGGAAGATCGCCTGGTGCGTGCGTCGCGCGACGGCGTGTTTGTGCTGCCTTCCACGCGCGCGGTGTACAGCGCTGCGTGGGAAGAACAGAATGCGCGTTACTGTGTGGCGGAAGTGGCGTTCGAGCGCGGGCGTGGAAATAACGGGATGGCAGTCGAGGTTTGTCGTGTTGAATTACGTGACCAGTTAAAGCGGGCCTACGTCAACGGGCAGGACTATCAGTCCTTCACGGTGCTGTTGCGGCAGTCATCAAACGAACTCGACGAGATGAACAGCCGCGTCAACGATGGCTATCATCGTCTGAGCCGGCTCGAGCGTGAAATGCGTCAGGCCAGTGAAGCCAAAGACCGCGTAGTCAATGACGAGACCAGGAAGCAGGATGCGCGGCGCGAGCACGAACGTCGCGAACTGCTCGAGCACATACGACGCCATGAAAGCCGCCGCGAAGAGGCGCGCCGCTGGGTTGACCATTATCAGCGGGAAATGGATCGCTTGCGCCGCTTGACGTACTGAGACAGGACGGTAGCGCCGGAGGTGAGCGCGGCGCCGCAACGCCCGACGTTTCAGATTGCCCAGGCCGTTGGCAAGGGCAGTCGCTGCCATGCTCGACATCAAGTTTTAACAGTGGTTGCGTAATCATTTGCCTGTCTTTACGGTGGAAATGACGCTAACATGGGCGCAATTTATTGCATTTTGCGCATTTGTTGCTATGATCGCCACGTAAATCTTGACGGAGAACGAATGAATTCACCCCATCCGCACCATCCTTATTACGAGATCCTGATCGCTGCCGCGCGCAAAGCCGGTGCCGCCACGGTGGCGGTGGCGCACGCCTGTGATCGCCATGCGCTGGAAGCGGCCCTCGATGCTACGCGCATGGGGCTGATGAATCCGATTCTGGTGGGGCCACGGGCGCGTATCGAGCAGGCCGCACAGGAAGCCGGGCTCGATATTGCGGCCTTGCCCATCGTCGAGAGCGAACACAGTCACGATTCCGCCTACAAGGCTGTTGAACTGATCCGTGAAGGCAAGGCCAGCGTGCTGATGAAGGGTAGCCTGCATACCGACGAATTGATGGGGGCCGTGGTGGCCAGTGATACCGGGCTGCGCACCAGCCGTCGCCTCAGCCATTGCTTCGTGATGGATGTGCCGGGCCGCGGCGAACCGTTGATCATCACCGATGCGGCAGTCAACATCAATCCGACG
>JAIELO010000065.1 GCA_019752915.1 Burkholderiaceae bacterium | reverse complement strand
TGGCGATGATGGCGCGCACCACGGCGGCATCGTCGGCATTGTGCGGCAGCTCGCGGATGAAGGCGATGTCGATGTTCAGGGTGTCGACCGGGAAGTGGCGCAGATAGGCCAGACTCGAATAGCCGGTGCCGAAGTCGTCGATGGCGATGCGCACGCCCATCGCCCACAAGGTCGACAGGGTGGCAGCGGTACGCGTCACATCATCCATCAGTGCCGACTCCGTCACTTCCAGCGACAGCAGTGCCGGATCGATCTGGTGCCGTTGCAGCGCTTCGCTGACGGTGCTTACCAGCGTGTTGTCGGTGAACTGGCGGCTTGCCACATTCACCGCCACCGGTAGCGGGCCGCCCGGATCCTGCGCCCATAGGGCGATCTGGCGGCAAGCCTGTTCGATCACCCAGGCGCCGACTTCGACGATCATGCCGGTCTGTTCCAGCAACGGGATGAATTCGACCGGCGACACCACGCCATGGCCGGGACGGTTCCAGCGCAGCAGCGCTTCCGCGCCGACCATGCGCCCGCTGCCCAGATGCACTTTGGGCTGGTAGTACAGTTCGAATTCGTGCTGGGCGCAGGCCTGTCGCAAGGCTTGTTCGAGCTGGTAGCGATGCTGGGCTTGTTCGTTCATGGCATAGGTGAAATAGGTGCAGTGATTACTACCTTCCTGACGGGCCCGCTGCAAAGCGATGTGGGCGTAGCGGATCAGGGTGGCGGCATCGACGGCATCATCGGGATAGAGCGCGACGCCGATGCTCACGCTGAGCGTGTGGCAGCCATCCGGTAAATTAAACGGTTCGTGCAATGCGGCCTGGATCAGCGCCACCACGCGGTTGCAGTCACTACTGTGCTCGAGGGCCGGCAGCAGCATGGCGAACTCATCGTTTCCGAAGCGTGCCAGACTGGCGCTGGGGGGCGCCAGCCGGTTCAGGCGCTGGGCCAGCAGACGCAGCACGCCATCACCGGCCGGATAGCCGAGTGTGTCGTTGATGGTAGTGAAGCCATCGAGATCGATCAGCAGCAGGGCGCTGGGCTGCGGTTGTGCGGCCGCCAGCTGGGCTGCCAGCGACTGGGAAAACAGCTGGCGGTTGGGCAGGCCGGTGAGACTGTCGTAGCTGGCCATGCGCTGGCCGTAGGCACGCGTATCGTTGTACAGCAGGCGCACATCGAGCAGATTGCGCAGGCGGCTCAGCAGCTCGCCCGGATCGTAGGGCTTGGCGAGAAAATCCTTGGCGCCCGCTTCCAGCGCGGCCAGCTTGCTTTCATGTTGAGCCGACAGCACCAGCACCGGCAGATACTGGTCCGCATCGATCTGGTGCAGCGCTGCCAGCACCTGAAAACCATCCATGTCCGGCATCTGCAGATCCAGCACGATCAGGTCGTAGGCGTGGCGACGGTGCAGTGCGGTGACGGCGGTCGGGTCGCAGGTAGTGCTGACTTCGGTATAGCCTGCGCTGCGCAGCAATTGGGCCAGTACGGTATTGCATAGTTCATGGTCATCGACGAGCAATATGCGGGCTCGGTGGAGTAGGGCGGCGGGCATCATGGCAACTAACCTTGTGATTCGGAGGGGCGGTAAACCTGGGCGATGGCGTCCAGCAGTAACTGGTCGTTGACCGGTTTCTGCAGATACGCCAGCGGTAACTGGTGCTGGGCACGTAATTGTTCCTGAGGGCTGGGATGGCCGCTGATCAGAATCACGCCCACGGCGGGTGCCAGTGTGGCCAGACGGGCTTGAACGTCGAGACCGCTGAGGCCCGGCATGTGCACATCGAGAATCACACAGCAGGGCAGGTCGGTGGCGATGGCAGCGAAAAATTCCTCCCCGCCATCGAAGGCGCGGGCGCGCATGCTGGCCGAGCGTAACAGGCGCACCAGCGCGCGCCGTATGCCGGCATCATCATCGACCACGGCAATCCAGGGGGATTTCGTTTCCATACGGACACACTAGCGCGAAGTGCCGGTGTTGCCTATAGGACTTAGTACGTATAGCGCGGTGGGCTTATACGGAGGGTGGCCCGGCCTGCCGCACCCGGTCGACCATGCGCACCAGTGCCGTCAGCGAGCGTACTGCCATCTTGGTCATCACGCGGGCGCGGTGCACCTTGATAGTCTTTTCGGCCGCGCCCAGTGTGGCGGCCACCTGTTTGTTGAGCAGGCCTTCGATGATCAGGTTCAGCACTTCTGTTTCACGCGGCGTCAGGCTGGCCAGTCTCTGGCGGATGGTGCTCAGTTCCTGATCCGTGTCGCGGGCGCGCCGGTTGCTGGCGCAGGCCTGCGCCACGGCGTCCAGCAGGCGTTCGGCATCGACCGGTTTGGTGAGGAAATCGGCGGCGCCCAGCTTCATCGCGCGCACCCCGCTGTCGATGTCGCCGTGGCCGGTGAGGAAGATCACCGGCAGCAGGCTGGCGCGTTCGCGGAGTGCCTGCTGCAGCGCCAGCCCGCCCATGTCCGGCATGGCCAGATCAAGGATCAGACAGCCTTCGGCCTGCGGATCGACGCTGGCCAGAAAGTCGCTGGCACTGGCGTAACGCTGCACTGCGTAACCGGCCGAGCCGAGCAGGCGGGCCAGCGCCTTCAGCACGGCCGGCTGGTCATCGACCAGATAGATTTGCAGGCCGCTGGTCATGCCGGTTGCGCCAGTGGCAGCAGCAGGTGGAAGCTGGCGCCGTGCACCTGATTGTTTTCTACCCACAGACGGCCAGCGTGGGCGTCGACAATGCTGCGGCAGATCGATAGTCCGAGTCCCATGCCGCGCTGTTTGGTGGTGTAGAACGGGGTAAATACGCGCTCCAGCGCATCGGCCGGAATGCCGCCACCACTGTCGATCACGCTGATCTGCACGGCATCGCCGACGCGCGCAGTGCGGAGCGTGATGGTACTACCACGCTGCAGATGCTGGCTCTGGGCATCACAGGCATTCATCAGCAGATTGATCAGCACTTGCTGTAACTGCACCGGATCGGCCTCCAGCGTCAGCGGCTCTGCGGACAGTTCGATGTGCAAGTTCAGGCGCTGATGGATCAGATCATTGCTGAGCAGATGCACCACGCTGTCGATCAGGCTCTGTACGGCCATCCGCTGGCGTGGCGTGTCGTGCTTGCTGAACAGGGTGCGCAAGCGCGCGATGATGGCGCCGGCGCGCTGGTCTTCGGCGACGATGTCGCTGAGGATGTCGGCCAGTTCGAGCAGATCGGGTTGTGGCTGGGCGAGGAAGCGCTGGGCCGCCTGGGCGTTGCTGAGGATGGCCGTGAGTGGCTGGTTCAGTTCGTGCGCCAGTGCGCCCGATAGTTCGCCCAGCATGGCCACGCGCGCCAGATGGGTAACTTCTTTCTGTTTCTGCTGCAAATCGAACTCGGCCTGTTTGCGGTCGGTGATATCGAGCGAGACCCCGCGCACCAGCGCCGGCCGCTGCAGCTGATCCATTTCCACACTGCCGTGCGAACTGATCCAGCGCACGCTGCCGTCGGGCAGTTCGATACGGAATTCCATGTGGTAGCGCGGCGCACCGTACAGTGTGCTGTCGAGGGTACGCTGGACGATGTAGCGGTCGGCCGGATGCACCCGTGCCAGCAGATCATCCAGTCCCGGTTGCTGATCGGCGCTGAAACCGAACAGTTCGCGCCAGGCGTCCGATACCCAGATGCGGTGATGCAGCAGGTCGCGCGTCCAGATGCCCATGTGCGCGGCGCGCGCTGCCAGAGCCAGCCGCTGGGCGCTTTCCGAACTGTCGGCACGGGCGCGCTGCAGGTCGAGTGCGGCGATCTGTAGCGCTTGCGCCAGTTCCTGCGCCTCGCGGAAGTACAGGCGCGGCAGCGGGAGTGGCGCGGCGTGTCCTACCGTCAGTGCCGGTACGACGAGTGACTGGATCGAGCCGCTGATGCGGCGCGCCAGCCACAGTGCGCAGCCACTGCCGAGGCCGAGCGTAATCACGCTCACGGTAATCAGCCAGAACAGGGTGCGATTCAGCGGCGCGGTTAGTTCATCGTGGGGAATCGCGAGAATCGCGGTCCAGCCGGTCTGGGACGAGCGGCTATAGACAAAATAGGCGCGCCGTCCTTCCAGGGTTTGAGAGACGAACATCGCGTTGCGGCTATCTGAGAGGGGCTGGCGTAGTTCGGCCGGTAACTGCTGGCCAGCCAGACGCTCCATGTCGTGGCTGCGGGTGATGATGCGGAATTGCTGATCGACGATGCCGGCCCGCCAGCTCGCTGGCAGTTTCTGCTCGAACAGCAGGGGTTGCAGCCTTGCCGGCGAGATGGTGGCGTTGAGAGTCTGTACCACTTTGCCATCCTGCAGTACCGGCACGC
>JAIELO010000153.1 GCA_019752915.1 Burkholderiaceae bacterium | reverse complement strand
CTGTTTGTGCCGCTGTACAACGTCGACGGCGCCCACAACCGCGCCAATACCTCGCGCGTGAATCAGGATGGGCCGGAACAGTTCGGCTTCCGCGGCAATAGCCGCCACCTCGATCTGAACCGCGATTTCATCAAATGCGATAGCCTGAACGCGCAACTGTTCAATCAGCTGCTGAGCAGCTGGGATCCGGACGTGATGGTCGACACCCACACTTCCAACGGCGCCGACTATCCGTACACCATGACGCTGATCCACACGCAGGCAGACAAGCTCGGCTACGGCCTGGGCCCGTTCCTGCGCGACACCATGCTGCCGCACATCTATGCGCAGATGGATGCACGTGGCTGGCCAACCTGCCCTTACGTCAATCCCGTCAAGGACTCGCCGGACGAGGGCATCGCCGAATTCCTCGAAGTGCCACGCTTCTCGACCGGCTACGCGGCTCTGCACCATGTGATTGGCTTCATGCCGGAAACCCACATGCTCAAGCCCTTCAAGGATCGCTACGACTCGATGCGCGCACTGGTCGATGTCACGCTGGCCTTCACCGTGCAGCACGGCGCGCAGATCCGCGCCCTGCGTGCCGCAGCACGTGCCGAGGCAGCCGCCGCCAGCGAATGGCCAGTGCACTGGCAGATGGACGAAAGCCAGCCAGCCACGTTCCGCTTCAAAGGCTACGCCGCCGTGCGCAGCCCTAGCCTGCTGGGCAACTACCAGCGCCTGTCCTACGACCGCAGTCAGCCGTGGGAAAAAGACATCCCGTACTTCAACCGCTTCGTCGCCGACACCACCGTGCGTGCGCCGAAAGGCTATGTGATTCCGCAAGCATGGCGTGAAGCCATCGAGCGTCTGCAGTGGAACGGCGTAGAGATGGCGCGTTTCGACGCCGTCACCAGCATCGAAGCGCAGTACTACCACATCGCTGCGGTGCAATCGCGTGGCCACGCTTACGAAGGCCATATGTACCACGACGACGTGACGGTGGAAGCGCGCAGCGCCAGCTTCACCGTCCAGCCGGGCGACTACTTCGTGCCACTCAAGCAGGACAAGGCCCGCTACGTCGTCGAAACGCTGGAACCGCAAGCGCATGACTCGTTCTTCCGCTGGGGTTTCTTCAACAGCGTGCTGGAAAAGAAAGAAGCCTATTCCGACTACGTGTTCGAAGATCTGGCAATGGACATGCTGGCCACCGAGCCCGCCCTGAAAGCCAGCTTCGAAGCGTGGAAAGCCGCCCATCCGGAGCTGCTGTCGGACCAGAGCAAAGTACTCGACTTCATCTTTGAAAACGGCGCCCGTCACGCCGAACCGGAATGGCGTCGCTATCCGGTGCTGTCGGTGTTCTGATGCCCTTGTAAGCCAACACGCTTTCAATAGCACCTCTCAGAACGACCTGTTAGACCTGATGCACGCTGCGGCGATCCCGCGGCGTGCATGCTCGCTGCCCACCGGATCACAGCCATGCACTACGCACTCAACCTGCGCACCTTCTTCTATAGCCATTATTTCTATCTCGGCCTGCGTTTCGCGGCCGGGCTGGTCGGCGTCACCCTGATCACGCTGCAATTCGCCAGTCTGGAAACCGCCATGACGGTCTGCATCGGCGCGCTGTGCACGGCGCTGATGGACATGCCCAGCCCACTGCGCCACAAGTTCAACGAAATGAGTGCCTCGGTCTTGCTGTGCAGTGCCGTGACCTTGCTCATCAGCCTGTGCGCGCCGCTGCACTGGCTGCTAATGGTGATGCTGGTGGCAATCAGCTTCCTCGCCTGCATGATGATCGTGTACGGCAAAAAATCCATGCCGCTACAACTGGCCACGCTGTTCATCATGACCATGTCGATGGAACACGCGATGACGGCCACGCAAGCGTTTATCCATACCGGATTATTCACGCTCGGTGCGCTGGCCTATCTGGCTTACGCGATGGGCATTTCGTGGCTGCTGCGTCACCGCATCAAGCAGCAGGTGCTGGCCGAAGCCCTGTTCGAGCTGGCCGCCTACATCGATATCAAGGCCGATTTCTACGATAGCCGCTACAACCTCAGCGAACAGTTCAACAAACTGGTACGTCATCAGAGTTTGCTGGCTGACCGCCAGCAGGCCGCGCGCGATCTGATTCTGCGTAGCCACCAGAATCGCAAGGACGCCATCGTGGTGCAGACCCACGTCTGCATGCTGGACCTGTATGAACTGGTGCTGTCCACCCACACCGACTACGCGCAACTGCGGCTGCATCTGGCCGACAGCCCGGTACTGAAAACCCTGCACGATCTGGCCTACAAGGCAGCGCGCGATATCGAGTCAGTCGCCTACGACGTCACCCGCAACAAAGCCTCGTATCCGGAAATAAGCTACGCGCCCGAACTCGCCGCCGTGGAAGAGGAACTGGCCGCCCTGCAGCGCCGCATCGACGAAGGCAAACCGGCGCAGGAAGCGCTCGCCGTGCTGCGCGCCCAGCGCAACAAGATCCGCGCCATCATCCAGATGATCGGCGAACTGCACATCGCCAGCCAGAAGGTTTCGGACAGCACCCCGTTCTGGGTTGATGCCGACATGGGGCCGTTCCTGTCGCAGCAGAAGTACGAACTGCGCATGATCTTCTCGCACCTGCGTATGGACTCGCCGATCTTCCGCTTCTCGCTGCGCGTGGCAATGGCGATCAGTGCCGGACTGGCTGTCGCATCGTGGCTACCGTATGCAGCGCACAGCTACTGGATCGTGCTGACCATCGTCATCATCCTCAAGCCTAGCTTCAGCATGACCAAGCAGCGCCGCAGTGACCGCATCGTCGGCACCATCATCGGCTGCGTGATTACCGCGCTGATTCTGCGCTATCTGAACTACCCGGCCGCGATACTGGGCTTGCTGATTCTGGCCACCGTGGCCACGCCCACCTTCATCTACCTGCGCTACCGCTACGCTGCGATTGCCGTCAGCGTGATGATCCTGCTGCAGATGCACCTGATCGCACCGGGCAACCATGAACTGATCATCGAGCGACTGGTGGACACCTTCGTCGGCGCCGCCGTGGCCACCGCCTTCAGCTTCGTGCTGGCCAACTGGGAGTATCAGTCACTGCCACGTCTGATCAAAGAAGTGCTGACGGTGAACCTGCGCTACATGCAGGCCAGTTTCGATCTGCTGCAGGGCAAAGGGCGCGACGATTTCGCCTACCGCATCGAGCGCAAACGCCTGATGGACAGTCTGGCAGGCCTGAGCAGCGCGCTGGTACGCATGCTCGACGAACCAGCTAGCAAACAGCGCGCCGTGGAAGACATCAACCTGTTCATCGTGCAGAACTATCTGCTGGTGGCGCACGTGGCGGCGCTGCGCGCCATCGTGCGACGCCATATCCGCGAGATCCCGACTGAGGCACTCAACGCCATGCTGGTCGACAGTCACCAGCAGGTGGTCGCGATTCTCCAGCAAGCCCTGTCGCCACAGACAGCGCCGGTAGCGGTCGCCACGTCAGCAGCGGGGGCAGCGACCAGCGTAACGAGCAGCTTGCCGCACGTGGACTGGTCAGGCTGGCCGCTGGTTCAGCGCCGTGTCGGCCTGTTGCAGGCCGATGCTGCCCGCATCGTCGTGCACAGCGGTGCGATTCTGCACAACGCCAAATAAGACCGGCGCCGGCAGAAAAGGCGCCGGACTGTTAAGATCAGGTGCATGACTTCCTCCGCACCACCCGCCGCCTTTAGCCGTACCGACCTATTCTCTGCCTTGTTAGTGGTGCTCATCTGGGGCACCAACTTCGTCGCCATGAAGATCGGCCTGCGCGATCTGACGCCGTTCCAGCTCGGCGCCGCACGCTATATCTTTGCCGTCCTGCCCCTGATCCTGTTTCTGCGTCCGCCGAAAATGCCGGCGCGCTGGATCATCGCCTACGGTCTGTGTCAGGGTGTCGGTCAGTTCGGACTACTGTTCCTGTCGCTACGGGTTGGCATGTCGGCTGCGCTGGCCTCGGTAATCCTGCAGACGCAGGTCTTCTTCACCGCCTTCTTCGGTTTCGCCCTACTGCACGAACGTGCCAGCCGCGCCCTCAAAGGCGGCCTGCTGCTGGCCGCCCTCGGCCTGATCTGCTTCGGCATGAACTATCTGGAAGCGGGCCACGCTGGCGGCACCAATGCGGCCGGATTCGCGCTGTGCCTGTCGGCAGCGGCCATGTGGGCCGCCTCCAACATCGTGGTGCGGCGCGCCCAGCAAGCCACGCCGCAGTTCGACGTGGTGAACTTCATGGTGTGGTGCAGTCTGGTTCCGATTCTGCCGTTTATCGGCCTGACGCTGGCCTTCGATCCGCCAGAGATGCGCTGGCACT
>JAIELO010000268.1 GCA_019752915.1 Burkholderiaceae bacterium | reverse complement strand
ATATCGACGCGGGCCCCGACAATTTCATCCACAGCAATATCCCGCTGCCGCTGCTGTGGAGTGAAACGCTATGCACGCCCTTCCTGCCGACCCGCCTGACGCTGAGCATGCCGCTGCAACGCGGTGGCGCGCAGACCGGCTTCGACTGCTTTGGCGCCGGCCTGCCCGGCGTCAGCGAACATTATTGCGATCTGACAGGCCTGCTGATGCTGTCCCAGCCTGCCTGAGTCCGGAACTTCTGCCATGACCAAGCCCCTCGTCAGCATCACCATCCCGGCCTACAAGCCGGCCCATTTCGAAGCCAGCCTGCGCTCGGCCATCGCGCAGAGCTACCCGAACATTGAAATTCTGGTCAGCGACAATTGTCCGAGCGAAGCCATCCACGAGATCTGCCAGCGCTTCCCGCAAGTGCAGTACCGCCGCAATCCGCACACCGGGGTTGCCAATGTGGCCGCCTCGCTGATGGCCGGACAGGGCGAATTCATCAAACCGCTGTTCGATGACGACATCCTGCATCCCTTCTGCGTCGAGCGCATGGTGCAGGCCATGCAGCTCAGTCCGGCCATCGAACTGGTGTTTTCCGCTTCGGCCATCATCGATGGCCAGAATATGCGCCAGCAGGAACGCCGGCCGTTCCAGCAGCACGGCATGGTGGACGGGCGCCAGCTGTACCGCTGGCTGGCCATGGGGCCCGTCAATGTGATCGGCGAACTGACCTCGATTCTGCTGCGCCGTGCCACCTTGCAGGCGCTCGGACAGGATGGTCTGTTCCGCATCGGCGAGCATGATTTCGCGCTCGGTCTGGCCGATGCCGCACTGTACTGTCTGGTGCTGCGCGACCGGCAGGGCTATTACGTCGACGAAGAGCTGACCTACTTCCGCCGCGATGCCGCGCATGCCTCGAATTCCAATCCGGCCGCAAACCCGCATTATGGCCGCTGCCTGTCGGATGGCATCGATCTGCTGCTGGCCGGCTACCACCAGCAGGTGCTGAGCGGCGCCGATCTGCTGGCCAGTCAGGCCACTGTCACGACGCTGGCACGCGATGCCGGCGCCGCCTATCCGCAAGTTCTGGCTGCTTACCAGCGCTATCTACTCACGCTGGCCCAGCTTCCACCCAACCACGTCTCCTAGTCTGGAACCGTCTTATGGCAAAAATTCTTATCGCTGGCGCCGGTGGCGCCCCCTCCGAAGGTGTGATCCAGTCGCTGCTCAAAGCCGGTGGCGACGAGGTCATCGGCATGGGCTCGGAACCGTCCGATCTGGTGCTGTCGGCAGCGCAGCGCAAATACTATATGCCGTATGCGAATACGCCGGAATACCGCGAGCGCCTGCTAGCCCTGCTGCAACTGGAACGCCCCGATCTGCTGCATTTCCAGAACGATCTGGAAATCTGGCATGCCTCGCTGCTGCGCGACGAGATCCTCGCCACCGGCACCAAACTGTTCATGCCGGATCACGACGTGATCGATACCTGTGTGCACAAGCACAAGTCGTATCAGGCCTTCGTCAACGCCGGCGTACCGGTGCCACGCAATATCGCCATCGATAACGAGGACGATCTGCGCCGCGCGTTTGCCGAACTGGGCGACGCCAGCGGCAAGATCTGGCTGCGTGCCGCCTCGATCGGTGGCGGTGGCAAAGGCTCGATTCCGACCGCCGACTATGCGCTGGCCAAGGCATGGATCGACCACTATAAAGGCTGGGGCGATTTCGTCGCCGCCCAGATGCTGACCCCGGACACGATTACCTGGCTGTCGATCTGGTACCACGGCGAACTGATCGTGGCGCAATCGCGCGAACGGCGCGGCTGGACGCACGGCAACCGCAGCATTTCCGGTGTTACCGGGGTCACCAAGGTGGGCGTGACTTGCGACAATGCGCAGGCCACCGAGATCGCGATTGCGGCCTGCAAGGCGGTCTCGCCTCAGCCGCACGGCATCTTCGGCGTGGACATGGCGTATGACAGCGCCGGCGTGCCGAATCCTACCGAGATCAATATTTCGCGCTTCTTCACCACCGTACGCTTCTTTACCGAAGCCGGGCTGAACCTGCCGGCCATTTTCAAGGATCTGGGGCTGTACGGCACCCGTCCGCAACTGGCACGTCCCATCAATCCGCTGCCGAATGACTTGCTGTGGCTGCGCGGCATGGACGTGGTGCCACGCCTGATGACGGCCGAACAGATGCAGCAGGAAATCATTTTCCCATGAGGGCCCGGCCATGAACTTGCCCACTGTCCCGCCTACTGTTCTGCTCACCGGCAGCTCCGGCTTTATCGGCAGCGGCCTGCTCGATGCCGCCTGCGCGGCCTGGGGTGAAGAGCACGTGATCGTGCTCAGCTCGAAACCGGCACGGCGCGGCCGCAGCATCGTCTACGACCCCGCCTTCGGCATCGATGCAGCCGGCCGCGCGCTCGCTGCCGAAGCGCAACTGCTGCTGCATGCCGGCGCCTACACGCCGAAAAGCGGCGCGACCGCGAATGATCTGGCTGGCTGCAACGGCAATATCCGCTTCACCGCGGAGCTGCTGCAACTGGAGCTGCCACGGCTGGAAAAAATCGTTTTCCTCAGCACGCTCGATGTGTACGCGGCAGCGGCCCGCCTCAGCGAAGACAGTCCGGTCGGGCCCGCCAGTCTGTACGGCTGGTCCAAGCTGTACTGCGAGCAGATGATCAGCCAGTTCGCCAGCCAGCGCGGGCTGGTGGCGCAGTTGCTGCGCATCGGCCATGTCTACGGTCCCGGCGAAGAACAGTATGCCAAGGTGCTGCCGAATGCGATCCGCAACATCGTTGCCGGCAAGCCGGTGGAACTGTGGGGCACAGGGCGCGAACTGCGCAGCCTGATCTACATCGGCGATGTAGTGCGCGCCATCATGGCCGCCGTGGCGCTGCCGCAATCGCTGGGCGTGACCAATATCGTCGGTGGCCAGCCACTGGCAATCCGCGATTTACTGGAAACGGTGATCCGGCTCAGTGGCCAGCCCGTGGAACTGGTGCAGCGCGACTTCCACGGCACGCCGCGCGATTTCGTGTTCGATACCAGCAAGCTGAAAGCCCACCTGCTGGCCGAAGAAACTCCGCTGGAGCAAGGCTTGCTGGCCGAACTGGCGCATATGCGCCAGCTGGGAGCGGGCGCGTGAATCTGGTATTCGACCTCGATGGCACGCTGATCGATGCGCGCCCGCGCATGTACCAGCTGTTCTGCCAGCTGGTGCCGCAGTCGCCACTGAGCTTCGACGCCTACTGGGATCTCAAGCGCGCCAAGGTCTCGCACCAACAACTGTTGCAGCGCGACTTCGGCTACGACGCGGCGCAACTGGCCAGCTTCAACAGCGTCTGGATGGATGCCATCGAAAGCCCGGCCATGCTGGCCCTGGATACCTGTTTGCCCGGTATCGGCGCCGCCTTGCAGCGCCTGCAGGGACAGGCCCGGCTGCATGTCTGCACGGCGCGCCAGTTACGCCAGCCGGTGCTGGACCAGCTCGAACGGCTCGGCCTGGCCGACTACTTCGACAGCGTGCTGGTGACGCAACAGCGCAACAGCAAACAGGACTTGATCGCCGCGATGCCGTCACGCAGCGATGCTGACTGGATACTCGGCGATACCGGCCACGACATCAATGTCGGCAAGGCGCTCGGCATGCACACCTGTGCCGTCCTGAGCGGATTCCTCAGTCGCGCCAGTCTGCTGCCCTACGGTGCCGAGCTGATCCTCGATAGCGCTGCCGAGTTTGTCCTCGCCGCGCCCGGCGACGCCGGACAAAAGATTTGATGCTGTCAACTTTGCCAGTTATAGTCGTACAGTTAGCGGCCAACCTGCCATATACGAGAACATTATGAAAGCAGTGATACTTGCCGGTGGTCTGGGAACCCGGATCAGCGAAGAAACCTCGATCAAGCCGAAGCCCATGGTAGAAATCGGCGGCAAGCCTATTCTATGGCACATCATGAAGTCCTATTCGACGCATGGCATCAACGATTTCGTGATCTGCTGTGGTTACAAGGGCTATGTGATCAAGGAATTCTTCGCCAACTACTTCCTGCACACCTCGGATGTCACCTTCGACATGCAGACCAATAGCATGCAGGTGCATGAGCGCCATGCCGAACCGTGGAAAGTCACGCTGGTCGATACCGGCGACGCCACCATGACGGGGGGCCGCCTGAAGCGCGTGCGCCAGTATCTCGAAAACGAATCGGCTTTCTGCTTTACCTACGGCGACGGCGTCGCCGATATCGACATCGCAGCCACGGTGGCCTTCCATCACCAGCATGGCTTGCTCGGCACCATGACAGCGGTCCAGCCGCCCGGCCGCTTTGGCGCAGCCGAGCTGCGC
>JAIELO010000219.1 GCA_019752915.1 Burkholderiaceae bacterium | reverse complement strand
CGCTGATCCAAGACACCGTGCAGTTTGCCAAACTAGGTCTGGTAGTAGTCGATGAACAGCACCGTTTCGGGGTCAGCCAGCGCCTGACACTGCGCAACAAAGGCGTGGCCGGCCAAGTGCCGCACCAGCTGATGATGTCAGCCACGCCGATACCGCGTACGCTGGCAATGACTTATTACGCCGACCTGGAAGTGTCGGTCATCGACGAACTGCCGCCCGGCCGCAGTCCCATCGTCACCCGCGTGATCGACCAGAACCGCCGTGACGAAGTGATTGAACGGGTCCATGCCGCCGCGCTGGAAGGCCGGCAGATCTACTGGGTCTGTCCGCTGATCGAAGAATCGGAAGCGCTGCAACTGCAGACCGCCACCGACACCCACGCCCTGCTGGCTGAAGCTCTGCCGGATCTGCAGGTCGGACTGGTGCATGGCCGTCTCAAAGCAGCCGAGAAGCAGCAAGTGATGGATGCCTTCAGCGCCAACCAGTTGCAGGTACTGGTGGCCACCACCGTGATCGAAGTCGGCGTGGATGTCCCGAATGCCTCGCTGATGGTGATCGAACATGCCGAACGTTTCGGGCTGTCGCAGCTGCACCAGTTGCGCGGACGGGTAGGACGGGGATCGGCCGCCAGCGTTTGCCTGCTGCTGTATCAGGGGCCGCTAGGTGGCGTGGCCAAACAGCGTCTGATGACGATGCGTGAAACCACCGATGGCTTCGAAATTGCGCGCCGCGATCTGGAGATACGCGGCCCCGGTGAATTCCTCGGCGCGCGCCAGTCCGGGCAAGCCATGCTGCGCTTTGCCGATCTGGAAACGGACGGCTGGCTGGTCGATCAGGCGCGCGACGTGGCACACGATCTGCTGCACGCCAACACGCCTGAAAAAGCTGCCACCGTGGAAGCGCATCTGGCCCGCTGGTTAGGCGGGCGCGAAGAATTCCTGAAGGTGTAAGGCTTACTTGTAAATGCCGCAGCCGACGATCAGGTCTTCGTATTTTTCGACATAGGTGGACTTGGACTCGACGGCCGCAGTCACCGGATTGGGCCACTGGTAGTTAATCCAGCCGCTACCTTTGCTCTTGGCGGTTTCGACGAATTCCTTGATGATAAACGTGCCATTGGCATCGCGCAGCTGGATCAGATCCTTGCCGATCAACTTGGCATTCGCACCGTGCGCGAGATTCATGCCCTTCATGTCGTACACCATGATGTACAGATCGCGATCCTTGAACTGGCCATTCGGATTGCCAAATTCGGCGAAAGCCTTGTCCCGCCCGTTGGTCTTGATGTAATCGACCGCCTTACGTACCAGCGCCGTTGCCTGCTCTGCCGTGCCACGCTCGGCCGCCATCACATTGCCCTGCAGTCCCAGCGCCAGCAACACCAGCGCCATCAACCTGAATACTCTCGTCATGATGTCTCCCTTGTTATAGCGACATCACAACATGGCGATGCCGCGTTTATGGAAGTAATCAGACTAGCACCGATCACTGCACCGCACATCTGAATATGGCGAAATTGCTGAAATCGTGACGTTAAAAACACATATAGAAACGGTTGGCGAGATCAAGAAGGAAAGAAGGTTGTAGATATGCCATGAACACCAGCGCCAGCAGCGCCGCGCCGGCCACCCGCAGCAACCAGACACGCCACATCATGCCGCCTTCAGGGAATCGCGCTGCAGACTCGCTTCCTTGATCGGCAGGTTAATCAGACCGGCCATCACACCCAGCGCAATCGCAATGCCCCAGACGATATCGTAACTACCCTGACGCGCAAACAGATAGCCGCCCAGCCAGACGCCAAGGAAGCTGCCCACCTGATGCGAGAAGAACACCACACCAGCCAGCATCGACATATGTTTGACGCCGAAAATTCCGGCAATGATGCCGTTGGTGAGCGGCACCGTCGAGAGCCAGATCAGGCCCATCGCCGCCGCGAAGATGTACACCGAATACGGCGACAGCGGCGCCAGCAGGAACAGACTGATCACCACCGAACGGGTCAGATAGATCGACGACAGCAGATAGCGCTTCGGCAACCGGCCACCGAGCTTACCCGCGTAGTAGGAACCGACGATATTGGTCAGCCCGATCAGTGCCAGCGCCATCACCGCCACGGAAGGATCCATGATGCCCTTATCGCGCAGGTAGGCCGGCAAATGCGCGCCGATGAACACCACCTGAAAACCGCACACGAAATAGCCCAGCATCAGGAACAGGAAGGAACGATTGCCGAACGCTTCACCGAGCGCCTCGCGGATGCTTTGCTGCGGCCCATGGCTGTGCGTCACAGCAGGCTCGCGCAGGAAGAAGGCCATCGGCACCATCGCCACGATCACCAGCGCCGCGAGCAGATAGAACGCATGCTGCCAGCCGGCGGCCGAAATCAGCTGCTGCTCGACTGGCATCATCAGAAACTGGCCGAAGGAACTGGCGGCACCGGAAATCCCGAACGCCCACGAACGTTTTTCTACGGGCGCGACGCGGCCGATAATCCCGCTCACCGCGCCGAAGGCCGTACAGGCCAGCCCGAAACCGATCAGCACACCCGAGCCGATCACGAACAGCGTGGCATCGGTCACCAGCGCCATCCACAGCAGCCCGGCCATATAACTGACAGCGCCGGTCAGTACCACCCGCATGGTGCCGAAGCGATCCGCCGCCATCCCGGCGAACGGGCCAAACACGCCCCACATCAGATTCTGCAGCGCCAGCGCCAGCGAAAACGTTTCGCGGGTCCAGCCATTGGCCTGCGAGATCGGCTGCATCCAGAAGCCCAGCCCGTGGCGTACGCCCATCGCCAGCGTCAGCACCACCCCGCTCGCCAGTAGCACGGTTTTCAAAGAGGGAGCGCTACGCGTATGCGGCATGATGGTTTCCTAGCAACAAATTGGGGACGCAACAGTATTCTCAGGCAAGGAAAAACCGTTGGGACGAGGAATGATTCTACCTAGTTTGCCGCATCGGCGCTGTAGACCAGTCCGATTTGCTGGCGGATCTGGTCCAGCGTGCCCATGATGGCGAGCGTTTCGTGGTGCGGCATGACGGGACTTTCAATCAGTCCGGCGCGCAGGCAGCGCCCCACTTCCTGCGCTTCGTGGGTGTAACCGTTGCCGCTCAGCGGTAGCTCGATGGTCCGTTCGCTGCGCTGCTGACCATCGACCAGCGTGACACTTAGCCGGCTGGTGTTATGGAAGCGGTCGTGCAGACGCACAAAGCCTTTACTACCGGAGATGGTCAGCTCGGTCGGGGTGCGCGAGCGCAGACTGCAGGCGCAACTGGAGACCCCGCCTTGCTGATGTTTGAGCGTGAACACGGTCTGCAGATCGACGCCGGTCGCGCCGATTTCAGCCTGCGCCTGCACCGCCGTAACCGGGCCGAGGAAAAAGCTAGCCATCGACAGCGGGTAGATGCCCAGATCGAGCAGCGCGCCACCACCCAGTGCTGGATTGTAGACCCGGTGCTCGGGGCCGAATTGCGCCGTGAAACCGAAGTCGGCGCTGACGTTGGCCGGCACGCCGATCTCGCCACTGTCGATAATACGTTTGGCTTCGACCATAGCAGGAATGAAGCGGGTCCACATGGCTTCCATCACGAACAGCTGCTTGCTGCGCGCCAGCGCGATGATGTCCTCGGCCTGCCGGCGGTTCATGGTGAACGATTTTTCCACCAGCACCGCTTTACCGCCGTTCAGACACATCAGCGCGTTCTCGTGGTGCATAGGGTGCGGTGTGGCGATGTAGATCACATCGACGCCGGCATCATCGGCCAGCGCCTGATAACTGCCATGCGCCCGCTCGGCGCCAAATTCACCCGCAAATGCGGTCGCGCTGTCACTGTTGCGCGAAGCCACGGCGACCAGTTGCGCATCGGGGGTGATTTGCAGTGCGGTGGCAAAGGCTTTGGCGATTTTTCCGGTGCCGAGTATGCCCCAGCGGATTACTTGCGTCATGGTGGGCTCTTTCTGGCGCCGCAAGCGGCGCGTACGATGAAGGGGAAGAACGGGATAACAGTGCTTTACTGGGCAGCCTGACGCTTGGCGCGGAACACACTGCTGTCGCCATAAAACTCTGCATCCTGCTGCGGCCACCAGCCCGGCACGCCCAGCACCTGCATGGGCATGAAGTCGGCCGTGCTGAGGCCTTGTTCGGCCAGCTCGCGCGATACTTTAGCGTCAATCCAGTGGCGCCGGCCGGTGTGATCGAGCGTGAAGAATTCGTCATCGGCCAGCACCACGCGGGTGTGCGCGGTAATCGCCTTGCGCGGTGCTACCAGCTTTTCCATCAGCGCATGCCCAAACAGCCAGACTTGCGCATCCGGGCCAAACCGTGCACGCATCTCGAGAAAGGCAG
>JAIELO010000353.1 GCA_019752915.1 Burkholderiaceae bacterium | reverse complement strand
TGCAACATTGAGGCTAATGCGCAACGCCGACCCCGGTATTTAGTTGCCGGATGCTAGCGGGGCTTCCGGATACAGGCCGTGCACTCGTCCAAACAGACGGGTCAGGCCGAGTACGGCATCGATAAACGGCGTGGCAACACCAACCCGCTGTCCCAGTTCGCGTACGGCCGCGACTAATGCGTCCAGTTCCAGCGTGCGACCCGCGTCGGCATCTTGCAACATCGAGCTGCGGAAGGCTCCCAGCTTGCGCGTCACCAGATGGCGCTGCTCGGGCGTTTCCGCAATCGGGCAGCCGATCAGCGCACCGATCTGGGCTGCCTCGCGCATGGCGGCACGGCAGAATTCCGCCACCAGCTGGTCGTCGAGGATGCGGTCAGCCGTGGCGCCGGTCAGCGCGGAAACGGGGTTCAGGGTCATATTGCCCCACAGCTTGTACCAGATGTCCTGACGGATGTTGGCCGACACCTGCACATCGAAGCCGGCAGCACGCAACAACGCGCCGAGTGCCTGCGCGCGCTCCGAGTCGCCGCCGCAAGGTTCGCCGATAATCAGGCCGTTGCCCATCTTGTGACTGACCAGTCCGGCTTCCGGGGTCGAGGTGCTGGCATGCACCACGCAGCCAAGCACTTGCGGCGCCGGCAAAGCTGCCGCAATAGCGCCACCGGGATCGACACTATCGAGAGGTGCAGCCCCCAGAGTGGCGACGCCCTGTCCGAACCACCACGGCACACCGTTCATGGCCGGCAAAATCACGGTTTGCGGACCGATCATCGGGGTGATCTGCGCGGCGACACTGGCCAGCGACTGACCTTTCACGGCAATGATCAGCACATCCTGCACGCCCAGTTCGCTGGCCTGATCACTGGCGCGGGCCGGGGCTTGCAGGGCCTGTTCTCCCATCTGCAGGCGCCAGCCGTGCTGTTGCAGGGCGGCCAGTGTGGTGCCACGTGCGTATGCACTGAGCTGGCACTGGCCGGCCAGAGCGAGGCGCGTACCGATAAAGCCGCCGATGGCGCCAGCGCCGACGATTGCAACTTTCATGGGAGTTCTCCGACTGAGCAAAAAAGATAGCTATTTTGCCATGTTTGCGCAGCAAGGAGTAGGGCAGAACCAGCAGGCGGGGTCAGACCCCGGGTTTCAGGTAGCGGCGGGAAATAGAAAACGGTGGTCAGCGCTATGGCGCTGACCACCGTTGCTGGTGTGAGAATTAATTGCGGATGTCGAGGGCGCGGTTCAGGCTCAGTGCAGCGAGCGAGCAGACTGCGCCGGACAGCAGGTACAGGCCGACGTAGGCCAGACCGAACTGCGAGGCGACACCGAGTGCGACCAGCGGTGCGAAACCGGCACCGACCAGCCATGCCAGATCGGAGGTCATGGCGGCGCCTGTGTAGCGGTATTGCGACGGGAAGTTGGCCGTTACAGCACCGGCAGCCTGACCGTAGGATAGCCCCAGCAGTGCAAAGCCCAGCATGATGAAGGTGTTCTGACCGGCTACGCCACCATCGAGCATCATCGGTACGAACACACTGAAGACGGCAATCAGTGAAGCGAGTGTACCGAGCGTGCGGCGACGGCCGATCCGGTCAGCAATCAGGCCGGAGGCAACCACACCGACTGCCATCAATACTACGCCGACCATCTGGGTGGCCAGGAAATCGGTCATCGGACGCGGCGAGTAGATGGTGATCCACGACAGCGGGAATACCGTCACCAGATGGAACAGGGCGTAACTGGCCAGTGCAGCGAGTGCGCCGATGATCAGATTGCGACCTTGCGAACTTGCCATTTCAACCACGCTGGTCGGTTGCAGTTCGCGTTCTTCCAGCAGGTGGGTGTATTCATTGGTGGAAATCAGACGCAGACGCGCAAACAGTGCGACCACGTTGATGGCGAACGCTACATAGAAGGGATAGCGCCAGCCCCAGGTCGAGAAGTCCAGATCGGACAGGTTGCCCAGCAGATACCAGAACAGGCCGGCGGCCATGAAGAAGCCTACTGGCGCTCCAAGTTGTCCCAGCATGGCGTACCAGCCGCGCTTTTCTTCCGGTGCGTTCAGGGCCAGCAGCGATGGCAGGCCATCCCACGAGCCGCCCAGCGCCAGACCTTGCCCGACCCGCAGGGCGGACAGGATCAGCACGGCGTTGAAGCCGAAATCAGCATAGGTTGGCAGGAAAGCAATGCCGGCTGTGGTCGAACCCAGCAATAACAGTGCAATGGTCAGCTTGACCTCGCGTCCGTAACGGCGCTGGATGGCCATCGAGATCACTGTGCCGATGGGCCTTGCAATGAAGGCAAAAGAAAATATAGTGAATGCGTACAATGTGCCTTCCAGCCGCCCGTCGAACGGGAATAGCATGGACGGGAACACCAGTACCGAGGCGATCGCGTAGACAAAGAAGTCGAAATACTCGGAAGCGCGACCGATCACGACGCCGACGGCGATTTCACCGGGGGAGATGGCGTGATCGTCAGTGTTCAGGCGCCGAGCGTCGTCGGCATTGGGGTGGGATGGAAAATCGGCAGCCATGCTGCCCCCATGATGTGCATTCACGTTGGCCATAATCTTCGTCTCACTAGTTGTCTATTTTTTAGTACTTTTATGGTGCTACTCAACGCTACGCCATAGGCAAAAGGGTAGGACAAAGTGTCCAATTCCCACAGCGAGGCGTTGCATATACAGTGGCACGATCCTTCCACTCTGTACAGCACTTTCATCGCATGATACATAAACTCGCCCAACGCGGGCTGTTCGGTGCCGCACTTATTGCGCTTGCAGGATGCAATACAGTCGTCATGAACCCGTCCGGAGATATCGCCCAGCAACAAAGCCACCTGATCTTGGTGTCTACTGCATTGATGTTGCTGATTATCGTACCCGTCATCGTTCTGACTTTACTGTTCGCATGGCGTTACCGCAAAAACAACACCGCCGCCAAATACGAACCGGATTGGGATCACTCGACCCGTCTGGAACTGGTGATCTGGGGCGCTCCGTTGCTGATCATTATCGCGTTGGGCCTGCTGACCTGGATTAGCACCCACTTGCTCGACCCGTATCGTCCACTGTCGCGCATCGACGCCGAGCGTCCGCTGGCCGCCAGCGTCAAGCCGCTGGAAGTACAAGTGGTCGCGCTGGACTGGAAATGGCTGTTCATCTACCCGGAACAGGGCGTTGCCACCATCAACGAGCTGTACGCTCCGGTGGATGTCCCCGTGCGCTTCAAGATCACCGCCTCGGACGTGATGAATTCCTTCTACATCCCGGCACTGGCCGGCCAGATCTACGCCATGCCGGGCATGGAAACCACGCTGAATGCCGTGATCAACAAGGCCGGTGTGTATGACGGTTTCTCCGCCAACTACAGCGGTGCCGGCTTCTCGCACATGCGCTTCAAGTTCTACGGCACTTCGCAAGCCGACTTCGACAAATGGGTGGACAACACCCGTGCCGAGCCGGACACCCTGGACCGCGCCGTCTACACCGAACTGGCCAAGCCAAGCGAGCGCGAGCCTGTGCACCGTTTCAGTAAAGTCGATGCCGATCTGTATGACGCCATCGTAAACCGTTGTGTTGACCGCAACGCCACCTGCATCCGCGAAATGGTGGCAGAAGATGAAGCCCGTGTTACCCGTGCTGCGACCAGCGTCTCGCTGGCCGCAGAACGTAGCGCCCGCCGCATCGCGCAGGCCAGCATCGATGAAGTTTGCATCACCCCAACCAAGAAGAACTGACCATGCAAGAAGAAATGACTCTTACCAAGCTGATCTTGGGCCGGCTAAGCTGGGAAGCAATTCCGTACCATGAGCCTATCCTGATCGGTACTTTTGCGATGGTGGCGCTGGGCACGCTGGTCGTGCTGGGCCTGATCACCAAATTCAAACTGTGGGGCCCGCTGTGGCGCGACTGGATTACCTCCATCGACCACAAGAAGATCGGTATCATGTACATGATCTTCGGCCTGATCATGCTGCTGCGCGGCTTTGCCGACGCCATCATGATGCGTGCCCAGCAAGTGCTGTCGTTCGGCGATAGCGCCGGCTTCCTGCCACCGCACCACTACGACCAAGTGTTCACCGCCCACGGCGTGATCATGATTTTCTTCGTGGCGATGCCGCTGGTAACGGGCTTCATGAACTACGTGGTGCCGCTGCAGATCGGTGCGCGCGACGTGGCCTTCCCGTTCCTGAATAACTTCTCGTTCTGGATGTCGGTGTTCGGCGGTATGCTGACCATGGCTTCCCTGTTCGTGGGTGAATTCGCCCGTACCGGCTGGTTGGCTTACCCGCCCTTGTCGGGCATTCTGCAAAGCCCGGATGTGGGGGTGGACTATTACATCTGGTCCCTGCAGATTGCCG
>JAIELO010000116.1 GCA_019752915.1 Burkholderiaceae bacterium | reverse complement strand
CGAGATCTATGTTCTGTCGAAAGACGAAGGCGGTCGTCACACTCCGTTCTTCAACAACTATCGTCCACAGTTCTACTTCCGTACGACTGACGTGACCGGTTCGATCGAACTGCCAGCGGACAAAGAAATGGTTATGCCAGGCGACAACGTGTCGATCACCGTCAAGCTGATCAACCCGATCGCGATGGAAGAAGGTCTGCGCTTCGCTATCCGCGAAGGTGGCCGTACCGTTGGTGCAGGTGTTGTAGCGAAGATCATCGCTTAAGGAATACTGGTCTTACCACCAGGGGCGTCTCTGGTGGTATAATCGATATCCTTTGTAGTTTTACGTAGGGACGTAGCTCAATTGGCAGAGCGTCGGTCTCCAAAACCGAAGGTTGGGGGTTCGATGCCCTCCGTCCCTGCCACCGAATTCTGGTGCAGGGCACCGAAAGTAAATTAAATGTCAAATCAATCCGTGCAGACTGTTAGCACGTCGAATGACAAGATCAAGGTTGCACTGGCGATCGTCGCTGCAATCGCAGGTGTAGTCGGGTTTTATTACCTGGCAGACAAACCAGCTCTGGCACGCGCAGGTGTGCTTGTAGCTGGTTTGGCTATTGCAGTTGTGATCTTGTGGACCTCGACGACTGGCCGTGAATTCCTGAATTTCGCTAAAGAAGCTGTTCGCGAAACGAAAAAAGTCGTGTGGCCGACCCGTCGCGAAGCGACCCAGATCACCGGCATCGTGTTCGCCTTCGTGCTGATCATGGCGTTGTTCCTGTGGGGCACGGATAAGACTCTCGAATTCCTGTTGTACGACGTCATTCTGGGTATACGAAAATAATGAGCGAAAATGTGCAAGATGAAGCGATGAGCGTCTCCGGTTCCGGCGACGCTTCGGCGCAAGAAGCTGGCGCAGCGCGAATCAGCACGCCAGTGAGCAACAAGCGCTGGTATGTTGTACATGCGTATTCCGGCATGGAAAAAAGCGTCCAGCGTGCGCTGGCCGAACGCGTTGAGCGCGCCGGCATGCAGGACCAGTTTGGCCAGATTCTGGTGCCGACCGAAGAAGTGGTCGAAGTCCGTAACGGTCAGAAATATGTTACCGAACGTCGTTTCTACCCTGGCTATGTGCTGGTAGAGATGGAAATGACGGACGAAACCTGGCACCTGGTGAAAAACACCAGCAAAGTGACCGGCTTCATCGGTGGTAAATCGAATAAGCCTACGCCGATTCCGGCACGCGAAATCGACAAAATCATGCAGCAAGTGCAAGAGGGTGTCGAGAAGCCGCGGCCGAAAGTGCTGTTCCAGGTGGGCGAAGATGTGCGCATCAAAGATGGTCCGTTCACTGACTTCAACGGCGCAGTCGAAGAAGTCAACTACGAGAAATCGAAAGTGCGCGTCTCGGTCACCATTTTCGGACGTGCCACTCCAGTCGAACTGGAATTCGGTCAGGTCGAAAAAGTATAAGCAACACCGTTCGCCAGAACGGGCGACGGTGTAAAAACCTGACACATCTGGCAAAAGAGGAGCCCCGCCCTGCAGATTGCGCATGGTGGGGCGCTACTACTCATTCCAAGCATAGGAGCCATCATGGCAAAGAAAATCATTGGTTTTATCAAGCTGCAAGTGCCAGCTGGTAAAGCAAACCCATCCCCACCGATTGGTCCAGCGCTGGGTCAGCGCGGTCTGAACATCATGGAATTCTGCAAAGCTTTCAATGCGCAGACCCAAGGTATGGAACCAGGCATGCCGATTCCTGTCGTGATCACCGCGTTCGCTGACAAGTCCTTCACCTTCGTGATGAAGACCCCGCCAGCAACCTTCCTGATCAAGAAGCACTCGGGCATCACCAAAGGTTCGCCGAAGCCACATACCGACAAAGTCGGTTCGCTGACCCGCGCCCAAGCTGAAGAAATCGCTAAATTGAAATCCCCAGATCTGACCGCTGCTGACCTGGATGCTGCTGTACGCACCATCGCTGGCTCCGCACGTTCGATGGGCATCACGGTGGAAGGTCTGTAATCATGGCAAAACTGTCCAAACGCGCTAAAGCTATCAAAGCCAAAGTTGATAGCACCAAATCGTACTCGTTCGACAACGCTGTTGTGCTGATCAAAGAACTGGCTACCGCCAAGTTCAATGAATCGATCGACGTGTCGGTACAACTGGGTGTGGATCCTAAGAAATCCGACCAGGTAGTCCGTGGTTCCGTCGTGCTGCCAGCTGGCACCGGCAAAACCGTTCGCGTAGCAGTGTTCGCTTCGGGCGAAAAAGCTGAACAAGCTAAAGCTGCTGGTGCTGACGTAGTTGGTATGGAAGACCTGGCTGAGCGCGTCAAAGCCGGCGACATGCCTTTCGACATCGTCATCGCTTCGCCAGACACCATGCGTATCGTTGGTACCCTGGGTCAGATCCTGGGCCCACGTGGTCTGATGCCTAACCCGAAAGTTGGTACCGTCACCCCTGACGTCGCCACCGCCGTGAAAAACGCCAAAGCTGGTCAGGTTCAGTACCGTACCGACAAAGCCGGTATCATTCACGCGACCATCGGCCGCAAATCGTTCAGCGATGCAGACCTGAAGAGCAACCTGGTTGCCCTGGTCGATGCACTGAACAAAGCCAAGCCAGCTACCAGCAAGGGTGTTTACCTGCGCAAGGTATCGCTGTCGTCGACCATGGGCGCTGGCGTCCGTGTTGACCAGGCTAGCCTGGCAGCTTAAGTTTCAAAATTAAGTCCTCTTGTTGCCATCGTGCAGCAGGGGGCAGTTCTTTGGGCTGGTGGTCGTGCAAACGGCCATCAGGCAATCAAAGACCGTTGGGCGGGATGCATCAGGCAGGCATCCGGTTAATTGAATTTTCACCCAACGCAGATGGTGTACCCGATCAAGTTTCGTAGTCCATTGGACTCCTAAACCTCGGACGCCGTTGTTCGAACCGATGGTAGATTTTTTCCGCCATCATTTAAGGAGGTTGACCGTGGGTCTCAATCTGAATGACAAAAAGGCCGTCGTCGCCGAAGTTTCCGCAAAAGTAGCAACTGCGCAAACCATCGTCGTGGCCGAATATCGTGGCATCCAGGTTGCTCACTTGACGCAACTTCGTGCTAAAGCGCGCGCTCAAGGCGTGTACCTGCGAGTGTTGAAAAACACCCTCGCACGTCGCTCCGTTGAAGGCACGCAGTTCGCCGCTCTGGCAGACAGCATGACCGGTCCGTTGATCTACTCGATCTCGGACGATGCCGTTGCAGCAGCTAAAGTCATCGCTGACTTCGCTAAAACCAACGACAAACTGGTCATCACCGCAGGTAACTACGCAGGCAAGCAGCTGGATAAAGCAGCTGTTGCAGCGTTGGCGAGCATTCCTTCCCGTGAAGTTCTCATTTCGCAGCTGTTGGGCGTTATGCTGGCTCCGGTGTCGGGCTTTGCACGTGGTCTGGCTGCTCTGGCAGCGAAAAAATCCGAAGGTGCTCCAGCTGTTGCCGAAGTGGCAGCAGAAGAAGCCCCGGCAGCAGCTTAATAGCCGCTGTGTTCCGGCCTGAGCGCCGGACGGTTTTTTCTCAAGTACCAATCTGATGTATTAACGAATCAAAAAATTATTGGAGTTTCAAATGGCAATTAGCAAAGACGACATCCTGGCAGCAGTTAGCGAAATGTCCGTAATGGACCTGAACGAACTGGTCAAAGCTTTCGAAGAAAAATTCGGCGTTTCGGCCGCTGCAATGGCTGCTCCAGCAGCTGGCGGCGCAGCTGTTGCTGCTGCTGAAGAGCAGACCGAATTCAACGTTGTTCTGACCGAAGTCGGCGCGAACAAAGTTGGCGTCATTAAAGCAGTTCGCGAAATCACCGGTCTGGGCCTGAAAGAAGCCAAAGACGTGGTTGACGGCGCACCGAAGGTCGTTAAAGAAGCCCTGGCTAAAGCTGACGCTGAAGCCGCTAAGAAAAAGCTGGAAGAAGCTGGCGCCAAGGCCGAACTGAAGTAATCAAGTTGTACGGCGGTCGGCGGCATGGCAGGGAGCTTCTCCCCGTCAGTCCGACCGGCCCCACCGAGCCAAAGTTGCGGATATCCTTCCGAAAGGGGGAATATCCGGCTTTGGCTCCTTTGTCGTCCTCGTCGTATTTGTAGCGTTTGTTTTGCGCTACAGTGGTACGCAGTTTTTTGAAATCAGCTGGAAATGGTAGAAGTTTCAGGTTTCGTCTGTGTGACATGCAGCCGAACACCTTGTTGAACTGGGGCTATCGGCACTGGTGACACAGGCAAAACCTGAATTTTTTATCCTTTCTGTCACTCACGGAGTGTCCATGCACTACTCATTTACTGAGAAGAAACGCATTCGCAAATCATTCGCGAAGCGCGCCAACGTTCACCACGTTCCGTT
>JAIELO010000346.1 GCA_019752915.1 Burkholderiaceae bacterium | reverse complement strand
TCTCGTCCATCTCGAAGGCGGCCAGGATGGTCTCGATCAGCACGGTGGCCTTGATCGTGCCTTGTGGCAGGCCCAGTTCGTTCTGGGTCATCACGAAGATGTCGTTCCACAGACGCGCTTCCAGATGCGATTCCATCTTCGGCAGGTAGAAGTACGGGCCGGCGCCGCGCGCCAGTTGCTCTTTGGCGTTGTGGAACATGAACAGCGCGAAGTCGAACACGCCACCGGAGATGCGCTTACCATCGACCAGCACATGCTTCTCGTCCAGATGCCAGCCGCGTGGGCGCACCACCAGCGTAGCGACCTTGTCGTTCAGCTTGTACGATTTACCGTTCTGTTCCAGCGCAATGGTACGGCGCACCGCGTCGAACATATTGATCTGTCCGTCGAGCTGGTTTTCCCAGTTCGGGGTGTTCGAGTCTTCGAAGTCGGTCATGTAGCTGTCGGCGCCAGAATTCAGGGCGTTGATGACCATCTTGCGCTCGACCGGACCGGTAATTTCTACGCGGCGGCATTCGAGTGCCTTAGGAATCGGGGCAACGGTCCAGTCACCAGCGCGGATCTGCGCCGTTTCAGCCAGAAAATCAGGACGCTCGCCGGCATCCAGACGACGCGCACGGTCAACCCGCACGGCCAGCAATTGCTGACGACGGGCTTCGAATTCGCGCGACAGTTTCGCCACCAGCGCCAGTGCCTCGGCGGTCAGGATGTTTTCATAGCCGGGCTTGATCTTGCCCGTGATTTCCATGCCAGCTGGCAGAGTGAGGGTGGACTGCGTCATGAGGTTCTCTCCGAAAGAAAATATTAACAACCAGACTAATTATAAGCATGCGCCCTGTGTTGCACGCCGACGTTTTTAGTGTGCGGACTCGGTTACGCCTCGCCATGTTTTACAGTATATTCACTAATAAGTTATGCAAACAAGACTAAAAATCACTTCATCTATGCGTTTTTCTCACAAATGACAGGTTGATGTATCCATGGGTCAATTCAGACAGATTTCCACCTTCGTCGAGGTCGTTGCCAAGGGCAGCCTGTCGGCTGCGGCGCGCGCCGAGGGGATCGCACCGGCCATGATCGGCCGCCGTCTTGATGCACTGGAGAGTCGCCTCGGTGTGAAGTTATTGCAACGCACCACCCGCAAACTGGCGCTCACCAACGAAGGTGCCGCGTTTCTGGAAGATTGTCAGCGCATACTGACGGAGCTCGAAGAGGCCGAATCGGCGGTGGCAGAGCGTAGCGCCCATGCCACCGGCCACCTGATGATTTCCGCACCGGCCGGCTTTGGCCGTCAGCACGTTGCGCCGTTGATTCCTTCGTTTCTATCCGAACACCGCGACGTCAGCATCACGCTCAACATGAGTGACCGGGTGGTCGACATCGTCGGTGAGGGCATTGATGTGGCGATCCGCATTGCCAGCCTGTCCGACTCGAGTCTGGTCAGTGTGAAACTGGCGGACAATCAACGGGTGGTAGTCGGTGCACCGTCCTACCTGAAACGCCACGGTGTGCCACAGACGCTGGCCGATCTGGCCAAACACAATTGTCTGGCGATCAGTAGCGAAGGCAGTCAGCGTGGCTGGACTTTCCGCGACAACGGCAAGAATGTGGTGCTCAAGGTGAATGGCAATATGGGCAGCAATGACGGCCAGGTGCTGCATGACTGGGCGCTGGCCGGCAAAGGACTGGCGTGGCGCTCGATGTGGGAAGTGGGGAACGAGATTGAAGCGGGCAAGTTGCAGACCGTGCTCGATCAGCACTCGGCACCCGGCAATGATATTTATGCCGTGTTTGCGCAGCGCCGCCACCTGCCCTTGCGGATACGGGCCTTCGTCGATTTCCTGCGCCACACCTATGCGCAACCCGACTACTGGCGCAAATCCCTGAAGTAAGCTTGCCACCAAGGGCGTGAACCGGGGTCAGATCCGACATCCAGACACGGCCTGAACGGTGAACGGGCAATCAACGAGACTGAACGCGAATGCGTCGCAAACGCGTTGCGTCCCTATTTTTCAGGCAATAGTGTGAGGGGGGCGTGAGCGCCGCACGATGGGGCCGGGGCGCCCGGTTTGCACGATTTTTACGATATTCACAAAGCAATAGGCGAAAAAAAATCCTCGGAAACCGAGGATTTCTTATTTCGTTTGATTCAGCGTATTAGATTGGCTGAATGTTCGAAGCTTGCTTGCCCTTAGGACCAGCAGTCACTTCGAAGGAAACACGTTGGTTCTCTTGCAGCGACTTGAAGCCTGCCGACTGGATAGCCGAGAAGTGAGCGAACAGATCTTCGCCGCCTTCATCAGGGGTGATGAAGCCGAAGCCCTTCGAGTCATTGAACCATTTTACGATACCAGTTGCCATTACAATTCCTATTTCAGTTAAGTTGGGCTTGCGCCCGTGATATCGTTTGAGGCAAGAAAAATAAACAGCCAAACTGCATACTCTTGAATCTAAACGATCCCGCATTATACCCATTTACTTGAGAAAAGCACGTATTCGCGAAAATAAATGCAAAGTGACGTTTTTTTTGCTAGAAAACGCCCTTAACTCAGGGGGTGAGTATGACTATATACCAATAATCACGGGGTGCCTTGAGCTAAATCAATCGAACGGCCAAGCGACAGCGCTTTCGACACGCGCCTGCTGCAGATTTGCAGACAGCAAACTGGCTCCGCCCGGCCCGCAGACTACTCAGTCATAGCGGGTGGCAAGCGGATCCCGCGCGGCCCAGCGCAGATAGCGCTGCACCTCGGGCGCAATCGCCGGCCAGCCGGCAGGATCGCGCATCAGGCCACGCAAAGCCTGCTCGAGTACGCGTGCCTGCTGGCCCAGTACGGCATACCCGAAGGTGGCCGCCGAGCCAGCGACGCTGTGCAGCGCCTCGTGCAGGGCAGTCAACTGGGGCAGCGCAGGAACGCCTTGCGTCGCCCGACAGACCGCCAGTGCCTGCTCGATGCGCTCCAGCATGGCCGGCAACTGCGCGGTAAAGCGGGCATTGAGCGCAGCCAGCCGGGCGCGGAATTCCGCTTCGGCCGAATTGACCTCGGACATTACTTGGTGCCGAAGATACGGTCGCCCGCATCGCCCAGACCCGGCACGATATACGCGTGGTCATTCAGGTGCGAGTCCAGCGAGGCGCAGTAGATCTTCACGCCCGGATGCGCGTTCTGGAATACGGTGATGCCTTCCGGTGCTGCGACCAGCGCCAGGAAGATGATCTGTTCGTCCGTCACGCCACGCGATTTCAGCACGTCGACTGCGTGAACGGCCGAGTTACCGGTCGCTACCATCGGGTCGCACAGAATAAAGGTACGTTCGGCCAGATCGGGCAGGCGCACCAGATACTCGACAGGCTGGTGGGTTTCCGGATCACGGAACACGCCGATATGACCGACGCGTGCCGATGGCACCAGATTCAGCAAGCCATCGCTCATGCCGATACCGGCACGCAGAATCGGCACGATGGCCAGCTTCTTACCGGCGATGACGGGTGCATCGATGGTCATCAGCGGGGTTTCGATGGTGCGGGTAGTCAATGGCAGATCGCGGGTGATCTCGTAGCCCATCAAAAGCGTGATTTCTTTCAGCAGTTCGCGGAAAGTACGGGTCGAGGTGTCTTTTTCCCGCATGTGGCTCAGCTTGTGCTGAATCAGTGGGTGGTCGGTGATAAACAGATTAGGGAAGCGCGGATCTTGTTTCATTGTGAGCTCTTTCTTGATGTACTCGTCATTATACTAGGGCTGTGGAGCAAGAAACATGGCAACTGCCTCGTCCGCTATCTGATCCAGATTCGAGCCCTGCCCCGGCTTGTACCACAGCACGCTGTAATTGATGGCTCCCATGAGCAATAAACGCGCCACCGCGCTGTCACTGCGCAGCAAGCCCGCCGCCAGCAGTTCGCTGACCACATCCTGCCACAATTGATCATAACGATCGCGCAAAAACTGCACCCGCTCGCGCAGCTCCGGCGTCAGGCGCCGCCAGTCGTACAGCAGCACCGGAATGAAATCATGCCCTTCGCCCAGCACAATTTCCAGATGGGCGCGCACCAGCGCATGAAACTTGGCGCGCGGTGTCAGAACACTGGCAACAATGCTTTCGGCAGCAGGCAGCCCTGCTACCAGCCCCTCTTCCATCACCGCTGCCAGAATTTCCTGCTTGCTCTTGAAGTGATAGAACGGGCTGCCGGAACGCATGCCGACGGCGTCGGCAATATCGCGGGTGGTGGTGCCATCGAAGCCGCGCTCACGGAAGAGGCGTGCCGCCACCCGCACCAGTTCGGCACGTCGATTATCTACCGCAACAGTCTGATTCATACCTAACATTAACCTTTGATCCCGTTATTCGAGCAATGCCTGCACCATGATGGCGCCGCG